>CAZFON010000032.1:0-10805 GCA_964520185.1 uncultured Planctomycetales bacterium
GCTTGGTCGCGCAAAAGAGATTCTTTCAATGACAATTCCTCTTCCCAATATTAGGGCAATGGTCAAATCCGCAGATGAAGATATGACCAAGTTCATCTATAGAACATTTTTCGTTTCCAGGATGTACAAAGAATTGTCTCTGGAAGAATTGGCCACCTTATCACGCGAAGTTGGTAATAATGCCGGAGCAGGCAAAATGGAAGCCTTCAAGGCATTAAGGATGATTTTTGAGACCAAGGTAGACAGACGGTACCATCACGATGACCTGGTCGAAGAGTTAATCAATATTTCCAGAGATCATGGCATGAATACAGCTTCTCAATATATGGCGTTCATCAGCAGAAACCATCAAGAAGCAGCTAAGGCCATTTCAGGAAGCGGTAGTCCAGTTCACCCAGTCAATGCTCGCGGATCATTCATCGCTTCCGGCGTGTCCTTAAGCTTAGCCGGAATAGGGGTAGTTGCTGCGACATTATTCCAAGGGCATATAGCCTTACAGTTGTTGCCTGCAGTTGCCGCAACCATGTTTGCCGCAGCCGGCGCGTTCTTCCTGGTCCAGGGCATTGCCATTATCCATGCCTTTAATAAACATGGCGGTATTCGCGGCATACCTGCATTGACAACATCTATTGCTTATGTGGAAGAAGGAAGCAAGATCGTCAAGACACACGAGGCCATCAAGCATTTACCTGCATTTATCCGTTATTCCATCTTGAATCATCACGAAGCAGCGCACGTCAATGGTTATGGTGAAGTAGCTGCCTACACCAAGCAAGCCCTGAGTTTACCGGCACTGAAGATGGGCAAGGTCCGCAGCAGCACAGTTGTGGCCCCAGTTGCCGCAGCCGCGATAATTCATATTACCGGCATTCATTTCACTCCGATCTTCGGAGCATTTACAGCAGTGAGCGCAAGTCTCATGGCCGCTCCTGTGGCTATCCCAATGGCCATTGTATCCGTGGTTGTGGGGCTGTTTATCGGATTATTGATGATCCGTTACTTCAAACAGCCGCGCGCCCCAACAGCGTCGCTTAAACAACTTGTGGCACTCCGCAATCTGCCTGTCAGCATTGGTCTCTTGCTGATGGGTGTCAAGTCTTTCGTCGACATCGCCGCACAAATTGCCGCAACACCTCTTCTGCAAAGCATTACTCCTGCCATCGGGCCGGTTATTGTCCTGATGGCAGGCGTTGCCTCCCTGGCTTGGGATATCTTACGGTTAAGCAAGGGCAAATCAACCTTGTTCATGCCTGAGACCATGGTGAAGGTGTTCAAGTTAACAAGGGCTGAGATTTCAGCTATCCGTGTCATCTTTGATAAACAATACCAGCCGTTAGGCATTCATGGCATCGGCGGATTTATCAATTATGTGAAGACCAATCAGGGTAAGACCATCCGCAATACCATTCTTGGTGCCGTATTGTTAGGCTTCCTAAAGGGGTGGAATCCTTCTTCATTAATTGGCGGTGCTCTCTTTGGGGTTGCCGGAGTGTATTTGCTGTCCGTCGGCTTTAACTTCTTCTTTGACAGGATCTGGAAGGCGATCAATCTCTATGAATTTGCCGATGATTATAAGAACAATACCATGGCAGCAGAAAAGGCGGAAGCCATTAACAATGAGATCCAATTGTTGAAGACAGAATTCGAGGTTGTTGGTCAGTCAACCAAGAGCTTCAGCTACAGCTGGAAGAATTTCAACACCAGAATACAAATGATCGCACCTGTTGTCTATGGTATCGCCGCTTTCATGGTCAATCGTGCCGCCTTTGCCCTTATCGGTGCCTGGGTAGCCCAGCCCATTCTGACGCAGCTTAGCCTTACCTATGGCAGTACTTTTGTTAATCAGCCGTTGGTCTGGATGCCTTCAGTCCTCATCAATTTCTTGCAGCAATGGCATCTTGGTGTAAGCCGTGGTGAATGGATCCGTTTGGCGGCGATAGTCTTGGCATTGAACTTAAACCCATTGCGCATCGCTGAATTACGCAACAAATTCCTGACGGCTGCATTCAATCATAAGTCCAACACCAAGGATCTGGTCAATGATGTCCGTGAGCTGTATCGCGTGGCTGTAAGCAATGATCAGCATCATGGAGCCATCAAGCAACTGATCGAGACAAACAAACTTAACATCAACGGACGTCCTGGCCTGGCCTTGATCTTAGCGAAGTTAGTGGGAGCAACACCAGCGGAGGTGTCCTTAAAGAATACCTTTAGACGCAATATTTATTTCTTGGCAGGGGACCTTGTTGCCCTGGTCACCACCCTGATCTCCCCGATACTTGCTCTTGTATTTATCCCGTATTATTTGCAGCAGAAGAATTTGGAAGTGAAAGCCCTGAGCTCACCTGTTGCCTTATTAGCATTGGAAGGCAAGAAATACTTGACCGGTGTATTCAATATGTGGCTGGTGTCCTTTGAAATCCAGACCGTGGTTGACTTTGGCCATGCCTTTGCCGCTCAAGAATCACCCACAGCTGAATTCGGCGGCCGGTATGTGGAAGCGTTCATTCAAGGATTTGAAGGTCCTAACGGCGCTCTTAATTTAGGGAGAACAGCCTTGGGCAGCGTGACCGGCCGTGAGGTCAGCGAAGAAATTGCGCGTAGGGTCTCAGGCACTTCTGAAGCAAGTTTCGACTTGTATAGGGAATATGAGCAGAGCGTGTACAGGTTGTATGGATTAAGCTTTGAAGAATTTAAACAATTAAAAGAGCTGTTGGCGCAAGCTGAGGCGTCTGCTAAGGCAACGCCAAAGTCAGCGCCGGCTGCAGCTTCCTCAGAACCTACGGTTAAGCATCGCAGGAGCTCAACACTTAAGGTCCGCCATAACACAATGTCAACTCTCCGGGATGACACGGCCCCGGCAGTTTCACCCTTATTTGATCTGAAGGTCAGAGAACTTGAAAAGCGCATTAAGGATGTTGCGGCAGCCAGGGCACAAGCCAATAAAGACCAGAACAAACCAATTGTGTATATCGCCCTTGGGATTGAAGGACCGCAGGAAGAGCTTTTAGGCAAGAACGAAAATGGTTATTTCAGTATTACAGATAAATCAGACAAGGAAATTCCTCTTAGCAGGTCCGCCATCGGCAGTCTCTCACAAGAAGCCAAGGATGCGCTTAAACTTATTGAAGCCGTTAAGGAAAGAAATCATGATTTGAAGCTCTTGGTCTGGGTGATCAACAAAGATCACCTTGGGGACAAGGATTTTGAGACCAGGTACGACGCGCTTATGAATAGGGCCCCGATGCCTTTCTTCAAGAGCTCAGGCGCCCATGTGATCACGGTTTTACCTGCCAATATTCCTCTCGATGAATATACCTATTCTGAACATACCGGCCCTGAATTTGCCGGCAAGGTCATTCCGAGCAAGCTGGCCTTGAACATGCTGGTCAGAACACCGATTGAGAAGGCCAAGGATGAGATCAAGGATCGTCAGGAGAAGGCTGCTGAGGCCATTGATGCGGTGCAGGATATCAGGAAACAGATGAGCGAGGACATCACTGACTTACAAGCTAAACTGAAGCTCTTCGAGACACCGGATACAACTTCCGATAAGCGTAAAGCACAGATCACGGATTTACTTGAACAAATTGGTAAGGTAAAAGCCGACCTCAAAGTTTCTGTTGAAGAAATTAAGAAACAATTAAAGAATCCAAAGATCGAAAAGAAGAGAGAGCTTTTAGCTATCAACTTGAAGTTGGAAACGCAGTCTTTGGATGCGCTTTCCGGCGTTGAGAAGATAGGCAATTTGTTCCTGGGTGTTGATATCGAAGGCATGGCCGCTCCGTACGCTAAGGCAGGCATTACTATCGATGGCCTGTTAACCCGGACTATTTCCGGTGCAGGCAATTACGCCACGGCAGGTTTAACCTTGGCCAAGGCCTTCTCAGACATTGTCCAGCAACCTAATTTCAATAAATTAAGCGATCGTGGCGGTGTCTTACAGCCGGATGAAATGAGAAACTTCTTCTTGGCCAGGATCGGCAATGGTCAGGTTGATCTTGGCTTCCATTTAGGAGGATTTGGAGCTTCAGCCGGCTTAGATTTCCGTCATTTGATGTTGGGCATCATTCCAGAGCCTCTGATGGATGCCAGGGTCTTTGGTCTTAAGGTGGCTACTACCGAATGGGGCACGATGCACCTGAATCCGGACATTGATTCCGGTAAAGCGGAAGAAATCAAGCGCTATCTTAATATTACAAGTTATTCCGAAGATGTTCTTCCTTGGTTAAAGAGAGAATATTCCTGGATCTTAAATAAGGGCAAGGTTGATCCTAGCCAAGCCGTTGTCATTTATGGCTTGCGTCAGAAAGCAGCTTACTTTGAAGCCATTACCAATGATAAACCGGAATTCCAGTATTGGATTGAACGTATTGGCCATGAACAGAGGATCGTCCGGACCTATTTGGGCAATAACCCGAACATTGAGAAGACCGTGACCTTGTCTGAAGCAGATATCTACTATCCTAAGGCTGAAAAAGATATCAATGGTTATGAAACTGAAACCTTCCTGGCCCGTACCCATGCTTGGATGGCTCAAGAGGGGAAGATGAGAATTCATGGCTTGGGCGAGTTGCAAAACTCCATACGCTTAAATCAGGCCTTATTGAACTACGGAGCAGAGGTGGATGTTCGTACCGGTGAAGTCTATCCTTTCAATGGCCCCGAAGAAGTGCCCAGCACCGTTCTATTGAAAGAGTATCCCAGGACTGACAAGCTTACAGGAGAATATCTCTTTGACAATAAAGGCAATCTCGTGATGGAGAGTGCCAAGGATGATGAACATGCCCCGAGCTTTGATCCTTGGACAGGCCGCATGGTTCAGTTCGGTTTAAAGACCGCATTGGCTCAGTATTACTTCGATACCGTTGGGGGTGGCCATATTAACGGTATTGATGTGCCGGTCATGATCATTCGGACCTTCCATTGGGATGGTTATCGTACGATTAACATCTACAATCCTCAGGAAGCCCTTCAGGTCAGTGCCCGTCAGTTGGGAGAGAATGAAAATATTACCATTAACTTTGGTAAAGGGCTGCATGTTAATCTCAAACCCGGAACAAATGTAACCTATGATGATGCCTTTACCACGAAGATTACCATCAATGGCAAGGAAACGATCCTGCCGGCTGTGGTTGAGTTTGCCAAGGATACGAACATCACTAAGGATACCTATGGCAGAATTGTAAATATCAATGGAGGATCCACCTATCTTAAACAAGCCTATGAAGGCCGCATGGCCATGATGGATCGTTCCCAGGTGTTTGGTGAGAATAGACCATTCGGACAGTCTGATTTCAGTGAATATGCCGAAAAGAGCACCTTGGCAAGAGCCATTGTGGCCAAGGGACAGTTCCAAGCCATAGCCCAAAGAAATGACCTCACAGCCAAACAGAAACAGTTGCTTGAGGAGGCCATTGGTTCCGTAGGCAAGGCTATCGAAAGAATTGCTGTCAATGACGTTGAATCAACGTTGGCCATCTTCGGGGCAGATTCTTACCATAGGAATATGGCCAAGATCAGCGCCAAGATCAAGGGCATTGATCCCAAGGGGCCAGCCCTCACAGCAGAGCAAAAAGAAAATATTAAGCAAGCGTATGATCTGGTTGGCGCTAAGAATCGCGCTGATATTGTAGAGTATCTGAAGGCCATGGCCAAGAACAGAGAGACCACTCCTGGTGAAAAGGGTGTGATCAAGAATCTGCTCGATTCTGTCAGCCTCTTTGGTAATTATGGTCAAGACACAGTGACCAAGGTTAACAATGATTTGGAAATTCAATACTTCAAGACAACCACAGGCGAAAAAGTGGGGTATTACTTCCCGTCATCCAAGCAATATCAAGAGCTTATTGCCGGACAATCATTATATGTGGGCGCTCATTTGCCGCCTGATGTTCTGCCTGCTGGCCTGAGAGATAACCTGCTGGCCGAATTCTATTACAATCCTCAGTGGTTCTACGGCAATCGCGTGGATAATTTCGGTGGACTCTTGGGCGTGCCGCTCCTCAAGCTGGATCTCAGCCATAAACCCGATTTCTACTATACCGAAGGTGAGCTTAAAGGCAGAATGAAGGGCATTAAGCTCGAAGATAATATTGAGACAATCTTTAATCAATATCCTATTTCTGTTGTGAATACAGACAATTGGAGCATTGCTTCAAACTTGAAGAAATTGTCCATTGAACAACAAAGATTATCTCAACAGGTCACGGTTAGTAAGGATGAAAATGATCAGATTACAGGCGTCTTTGTCGCAGGTCCTAAAGCCTGGGCCGATACCAAGACCGCCTTAGATCAATTCGTCCAGGGCAATGCTTCCTTGGTTATGCAGGCCGGCAGAACACCGGCATTGGTTACGGCAGAGGATGTGGAAAAAGCCTTTAAGGCCCGTGAGGTTTATAGAATGATCGTCAAAGGCAATACCACCAAGCAAGAAGAGTCTTATTTCGAGATCCGTAAGGGCACCATTGGTGGGGTGGCGGCCGAGAATGCGGTCCTTAAATTGAACAAAGAGGCGGTCAACAAGCTTAATGAATTAGGCAAGACGTTCTTTATGGTGCCTGGTGGGTTGTGGAAGAATGAGAACGGTGATGAAGGCAGACAGGTCTTGATGTTGACAGAGAAAGAAGTGGTAGACGCATGGGTCCCGGGAGAAACAGGCAAGGAAGGACAAATAATAACCCATCAGGTGCTTGGCACCAAGGCGTTTAGATTAATGGTCATCAGGAAAGAGGGACCTCAGGACATCAGGATACCGGACCTTGTATTAAAGCAGGACATTGAGTTCTTATCAGGGTTAGATTATCTGGATGAGCATGGCCAAATCATTGTTAAATCAGCCATTGATGCGAATGACATGGATAATTGGGTGATCGGCCGGATTGAAACGGCGGATACAACGAGGAAATTATTGTGGGTGCCGGTGACTGTTAAGGCCTGGAAAGCCATGCAGAACCAGGATGGAGCCAAGGGGTATATAGAAGCAGGCGAGAAAGTCGGCTTTGATCAAAAAGGGAACACGCAGTTTAAACTGACTGCCCACAACTTTACAACGGAATTGGGTCAGAAGATAGACAGCGCGGCCATTGAATTCTCCGATGTCGGCGGTGAATATGTCAAGAGCGAAGAGAATAAATCATTGAGAGCCTTTGGCCTCTTGCGCACAGAGCATGGGAATATTCCTCTTAGCGAAGATGACCTGCAATCCATTTTATTAAGGCAAAACGGGCACATGACAGGTACCGAGATAGGCGACAAGAACGAAAAGAAGGGTAAGCTGGTTTATGAGATGGATGTGAAAGGATTCAAGGGCATCAAGAGCGCCGTACTGGAATTCGCCCCTGACAGCGATGGCGAGAGATTGATCAAGACCATATTAAAGGCCGGATACGGGTTCATTTATACAAAGGATGAGGGAACGATCTATGTTAATAGACAGCTTTGGCAGATGATCAATGACAAGATCGTGGTCAAGAAGGCTGTTGAGCCTGCCATCAACCCCGAAGATTTTATCCTGGAAATTGGGAATGTTGAATATGAGGGGATCAATCTTAAAGACGCTGTTTATGATCCCGGCAAGAAGGCCATGGCTACCCTCAGGGCGATGTATGAAAATGAAATCTTTGACGGGCATACCGATGCGGTGGCGTTCCTTAATGGTAAAAAGATCTACCTTACCCAGAGCGAATTAGAGCAATTGTATGATAAGAATGCGGGCATTCTTTATCTGAGAGGCGTTCCTGTCCTCGATAAATTTGATGAAACAGGCATAAAATTGATGGTGGCCGGTGACATTACCGTCCAGGGTACTAATATTAATGGTGCGGTCCTTGACGTAAGGAGAAACTCTGGCGCAGCCAAGTGGCTTGATGCGATCCGCGAAGAATACGGCATCCTTCCGACCAATCCAACCAAGGAAGATTTGGGCAAGGTGATGAGGACAGCCTACGGTGCATACCATACGTCGCTGGGAACGGTGATCATTTACAATCAGGCCGAGGTGGCGCCTATCATTGACAGAGATGCTCAGGGACGTCCAGTAAAGGTCAATTTGTGGGGCAAGAAGGTTGCCGGTAAAGAAGGCCTTGCCTTATACGTGACCAAACAGTTCTACGTCGGCGGCGTGCCCGTTAAAGGCGCTGTTTTTGAATTCAGCGGAAAATCCAAGTCTGTTGAAATGCTGGAAGAGGTTGACAAGGCATGGACCTTGGGCGCTGTAAATACCCCTGAGGGCTCATTTGAACTTAAGGAAGAGATGCTAAAGACAGGCGACATCTATTTCACACCGTCCCAGGATGACAATAAAGATATTACCTATATCTGGAAATTGGCAAAGGTGACGCTGGAAGGCAAAGAATATAAGGATGTTGTTTTGACCATATCGGATGCCGATAAATTTAAAGAAATACTGCAGGCAAGGTTCGAGTTAATAAACCATGAACCCGCGGGAAGCCAATCTTTAGGGGAAATTAATAAGTCGGGCCATATTGTTCCGCTGACACGTGAAATGTTGAAAGGCTTATATACTAAAGAACAAACAGCAGGAAAGATGGGGGTCTTGTCTACCAAGGGTACAGATGGTGTCCGTAATGATACGTGGTCCATTTTTGGTTATGTGAACGAACAGGGAGTATTTGAAGAGGCGCCGGTTGTCATGAATTTAAGGGCAGCGGCGTATCTCAACAGCCTTTCTGCCAACAAGTTTGTTGTGACCAAACAAGATGGCTCAGCTTACTTTACTGAAGCAATTGATTTAGTCCAGATCTTGAAAGACAAGACGCAGTATAAACAGATAGTCCAAAAGGACGAAAAAGGCAATGATAAGGCCCGTTATTACCTTGGTGATGATCTGGCTGATACCACGGTAGAAAAGATTTCTGAGAATAAAGATACCCCGCGGCCGCTCTTCCAAGCCCAAATGAATGGCTTGCCTGACGAAAACAACCATGTCTCAGACACGACAAGACAAGGGGCGATGGACAAGAAGTTTATGATCAACGGGGACTTAAAGCGCGTCCAGGCCGACCTGTTCGTAAAGCAATCAGCCAGTGACAATCATTTTGAAGACGCCTTTGGCATTGGCCCTGACGGAAAGAAAGACCTGGAATATTATCGTAAACCCAGGATGCTTGATAATGGCAATTATATTGAAGGGAAGGTCATTGTTGGGTTCAAGGGCAACTTCAGCCGTCCCATCTATTATTATGACAGCAGCTACCGGTTGCTTGACCGGGACGGGAACATCCTTACCGCGCAAGATAGGGTCAACGGCACAGGAGTTGTCGGCTGGGCGGCCCGGACAGAGGACGAGATCGTTTCTCTGCCTGAGAATTTACCTGCACAATTGCGTCAGGCCTATTACAATGCATCTTTGAGAGGGAACATCCTTGTTGCCGAGGAACAGGACAAAGACAATAATTTTGTCCAGGCCCAAGTTATTATGATGGACAAGCTTGGGGACAAGATTATCGGGACCATTGATGCAGCCCCGGGCAATCCTTCACAGCGTGAGTTGACGATCCCGTTAAAGAGCTATAAACATGCCGAGCTCAATGAGGAAGTTTCACGGACCTTTGAACTTGCGTATGCAGATCATGTTTATACGGTCGGTGCGCAGAAATACTTTACTACCTATGCTGGATCGTTGGAGGCCCCGAACACCTACGAAGGACAATTACGCATCTTTACGGTCTATGGCCTGAAGGATGCCGGCAAGAAGCCTATGTTCCGCGTAGTCACCGATGTCTCTACCGGGGATGCATGGGGCAGGATCAACCCGGCCTGGAATGAAGTGGATGTCATTGACAATAACAACAGAGACAATAAGTTCGGCAAGGTCAGCAGCCGGACGTATGAATTGAAGGGCTCTTCAGGGAAGTTCGTTCAGGGAGCAAGACAAATTTACTTTGCAACGAAGACGGCAGATTTCCATGTTGGTCAAGGGACCTATCCTGTTATTTCTACCTTCCCGGCCAAGAAGGAATGGGATTTTGTAGATGCAGATACCAAGACATTCTTGAAGAACAATAAGCCCAAGGCAAGCATTATCATCGAACCTGACGGTAAAGAGTATGGACGCGTCAAACAAGATGCCCACTTTAAACAGACAGTCATTGAAAAGAATGTTAAAGACTTCTCTGTGGCCAACCCCAACGACATTGTTAGCGAGATCTATGATCAGAAGGTCATTTCCCCGATGGGAGATAATCAAGCGGCACAGATCACCATTGGCGAGCATCAATTAGGCTATGGCATCTATGAAGGACTTTTAGTGACTAAAGAGATTCCGGGAGGATTGCCTATCTTTGCGGTTTATGACTTAAAGGATACTAAGAAAGAGAATCCGATTGCCCATGTGATTACAGATACCACAACCGGAGAGGATTGGGGAAGGATTAACAAAGATACCAGCACAACCCCTGCAACGCAGACCGTGGAAGTCGTTGACAATAGAAACGATGATTTTGGCACGATCAGCAGCCGGACCTATGAATTGAAGGGGGCCGAAGGGTTATTTACCTTGGGCCAGAAACTTTATTTCGCGACAAAGATAGCAGATTATCATGACGGCGAAAGCACCTATCCTGTTATATCCATCTTCCATGCTGATGCGACACAAGAAGATGATTTTATAAAGTCACGCAAAGAGTTCTTAAAGAACAACAAACCGCTCGTGAGCGTTATTGTTGACAAGGAGACCGGGGAAACGATCGGGCGGGTCAGAAAAGATGTTTCAGGAATGAAGACAATCATTGATGTCAACGTTCCGGGTGTAAGGTTAACCGAGGGAACCAAGCCTGGAGTCA
>CAZFON010000033.1:0-10578 GCA_964520185.1 uncultured Planctomycetales bacterium
ATTTTCTGGTAATTCTCGAAAAAATTGGCCCCGTAAAGCTCGGTGCGTCCGTCTATAAAGACCCTGACATTGGGATATGCCCTACCCACCAAATAAGCGCCGGAATTAAAATCATTGAAGAAATTGCCCTTGATCCTGCTGCGTACCAGGAAATCCACGGCCTTGTAAGGGTAGGAGCGTTTGGAGATGCCGAAAAATTCGCTTTTGCGATTATAGGTGTCAAAATCAAAATAACCATTGGTCGACATGTCGATGGCGAAATTCAACATCCAGAAACAGATCGCCATCTTAGCGACGATCGCCGTCATATATTTAAACCTGGGCAAGGAGAAGCTCAGCGGGACCAGATTGCTCCAATTGATGGAAATGGCATTGACCATGATGACCATATATGCCGCCGCCGCAAAATAGATCAGGTTACGCACTGCCGCCAGCGAGAAACCAAGGAAGATGAGCCACACTAAAAGGCTGCTGATGTCGATCTTGCGGCGGTTAAAGACAAAGCTTAGGGCGGAGATGAAGATCAGAAGCTTATAGTACAGGAAATTCTGCGTAAAAATATCGTTTGGGTGGAGGGGTTTTTGCAATTCCGTGATATGTTCGAAAAATATTTTATTATTTCCGGAAAGGCCCAAAAAGACATGGATCGGATACCAGGCGCCCTTGAAGGTCTCGGGATTAGCACAGCAGGCCAGTATCAAAAGCGGGAAAGCTTTTTTCAAGGCCCCATATTCCCCGTCGGTGAGACGGCCGGTGTTGTTCCATTCGTAAGGTAAAGGGCAACGGCGTTTGATGAATTCCGAAAGCATGCCGACAAACACCAGCACGGGGCCAAAAAAGAAAAAGCCGTGCATATTGGACCATAGGATCTGTAATATGACAAGGGCATACAGTGCCCAGCGTTTGTTGATATGCAGGGAAAGGACGTAAATATATAAAACGAAAAACAAAAGGCTGAAGATGTCCGGACGGATGGTAAAGCGGGTCTGGTAGACCAATAAAACCAGTAATAGGGTGTAGACGGCCAGCCATTGACGATCGCGGCTGTATCCTAGGAATAAAAGCACCAGGAAGGTCAATGCTATGACCAGGGACTGCATGGAGATAAGGCCGTTGAAGCCATAGGCCTTTTGCACCTGGAAAACCACCACCTGGAAAAGCCACTCGTGATTGACCCATGGCTTGCCGGCAATGGTACCGGAAAGCACATCATATCCCGGAACAAAGCCATGATGGCAAACCCACCATCCCATGCGCAAATGCAGCCACAGGTCCAGATCCTTGATCTCAAGGCTGGAGGTAAAGGTGAGAAACCCGAAGAGGACGCCGATGGAGAGCCAGCCGAAGGTGGTACTGAGATTTCGCCAAAAGCGTTCGCTCATATTACTTACTCCTTGCCCATCTTAGAATAAAATGCCGCCTGCATTAATTCCCGGGTATACGGATGCAACGGAGAATGCAGCACAGCCTTGATCTCTCCCTGCTCCACTATTTTCCCCTCGTATATGACAATTATTTTATCACTAAATTGGCGCACCAAACGCAAATTATGGGAAATAAAAATATAGGTAAGGTTAAAATCCTGTTTTAATTTCCTCAAAAGGTTCATGATCTGCTTTTGCACCAGGGTGTCTAGCGCTGAAACAGCTTCATCCAGGATAAGCACCTTGGGGGAGGCCAACAGTGACCGGGCAATGGCGATGCGCTGGCGCTCTCCTCCGCTGAATTCGTGTGGGAAACGGCTTAGGACCTCAGGTGAAAGGCCGACGGCTTCGAGGATCTTTTCCATTCTTAGCTGATCAACAGGGCCTGGCCATAGGGCTTCTTTTAAGATCTCCTGCACGCTCCACAAAGGATCAAGGGAATTATAGGGATCTTGAAAAACCATCTGCAAGCGTCCTTGCGTCATGATGGAACCTGTGTCCGGTTCAATTAGCCCCATGAGCATTTTCGCGAGTGTGGTCTTGCCGCTGCCGGATTCACCGATAATGGCCAAATTATCGCCTTCTTCCAAAGAAAAACTGACATCCTGAAGGGCGCGAAAGTCCTTAAAAGATTTGGAAACCCCCTGGACTCTCAAGATGCTCATTGGAAAGCCTCGATCAATGCCTTGGTATAATCATGTTTGGGTCCGCTCATGATCTTCCCCACCTCACCTTTTTCCACCAATTCTCCCTGATGCAGGATAATGACTTCATCCGCCAGGTGTGCGATCATTCCTAGATCATGCGCAATAAGTAAAATGGACATGTTCTTATCCCTTAAACGCTTAAAGAGCTCCATGATCTTGACCTGCAAGGTCACGTCCAAACTGCTGGTAGGCTCATCAGCAATAATAAGAGAAGGTCCGGCCACAATGGCCTGCGCCACCATGGCGCGCTGCCTCATACCGCCGCTTAATTGATGCGGATAACTTCTATAAGCACGTAACGGGTCTGGCAATTCAACTTCTGACAGGACCTCCAGGATCTTTTTATACCGTTGAGGACCGGATAAAGGTGTGTGCACGGATAAAACTTCATCCATTTGTTGCCCGATGGTAAATAAAGGATCGAACGCGCTTAAAGGCTCCTGAAAAACCATGCCGATATGTTTCCCTCGATAATGTTGCATCTCCCGCCTGGAAAGCCCCAGTAAATGCCGGCCTTCGAAAATAATACTGCCTTGCTCGATACTCAAGGCTGACGGCAACAAACGCAAAATGGATAAGCCTATGGTTGTCTTACCGCTGCCGGAACCTCCGGCAATGGCCACGATCTTGCCCTGCCCCACCTCAAAAGAAACCCGGTTGACAAGCAGCTTCGTGCCCACGGAAACAGTCAAATTATCTATAATAAGAAGATCTTTCATTCTTTAAACATGGGATCAAACGCGTCTCTCAATGCATCCCCCGTGACGTTAAAACACATAACAGCGATAAAAATAAATAATCCGGGCAGTAATATCCATGGGGCAAAGATCACCGGCACGATCTCCATGGCATCTGAAAGAAGATTCCCCCAGCTGGGAATAGGGTCCTGAATGCCTAAGCCCACGACACTCAATCCCGCTTCCGCCAAAATATATGACGAGACGGTCAACATCAAGGTGGCCATTGAGAAAGAGATCGTTTGCGGCAGGATATGTTTAAAAATAATGACGATATCCGGTACCCCCAAACTTTTTGCCGCCAGGACAAAATCCCGCTCGCGCAAGGATAGCGTCATGCCGCGGATGATGCGCGCCAGAGAGGCCCATCCGATCAAAGCCAGAATAATGACCACACTGGCATATACCTGTACGGAATTGAAATTCTCCGGGACCGCGGCTCTCAGCGCCAGCATCAAATAAAAGCCCGGCACCATCATGAACATTTCGCAAAGCCGCATCAGGACACTGTCCACCCAACCTCCGTAATAACCTGCAATGCCGCCGATCAAAAGCCCAAGGATAAATGAGATCAATACCCCCAATATACCGATAGACAGGGAGATCCTGGCCCCATACCAAATGCGCGAAAAGATATCGCGGCCGCGTGCATCCGCGCCCCAAATGTAAAGCCGGCCGGGGGCCTCCACTGTAAAAAGCCGCCCGTTATTAAAAAACCTGAGCGGGTACCGGACGGCATGATCTGTCACGTAAACTCGACGGTGAATATCATTAAAGGTCAGGCTGCGCTTATAAATAAAAGGCTGGCTCAGATGGCCCTGATCATAAAACTCGATCTTCGTTGGAGGACAATAAGAAAAATCACGGTTTTCATCCTGATAGGAATAGGGGCAGATAAAGCCGGCAAAAATGGCCATGCCGTAAAGCACCATCAGGGCCCAGAAACATAACATGGCCACGCGATTGCGCCTAAAAGAAGCAAAAGCCAGTTGAATGCGGCTCTGATGTTTAACGACGTTTTTCATACCGGATACGTGGATCAACCCAGGTCAATAAAATATCAGCCAGGACATTGCCCATGATCAAAAGAACTCCCCCCATCAAAGTACTGCTCATCACCAAATACACGTCCTTGGCCCGCACTGCGGTCAAAAGCAAGGAACCAAGGCCGGGCCAGGAACAAACAATTTCTATCAAGGCTGCCCCGCTTAAAAGCGCAGCGAATTCATATCCTAAAAGGGTCACCAGGGGATTAAATGCATTACGCAAGGCATGACGGTAAATGACGATCCCCTCAGGCAGGCCTTTGGCGCGTGCCGCTAAAATATACTGCTGGCGCAAAACCCCCAGCATATTACCGCGCATAATTCTTTGTAAAGACGCCATGGAAGACAGCGATAACACGCCGGCAGGGATCACCAGATGTAGTAGCGTGTCCTTGATCTTATCGAGGAGGTTCATGTCATCATAATTAGGGCTGTGCATGCCGCCTAAAGGAAGTCCTCCCCAGCGGCTGGCTGCATATAAAACCAGTACCGCCAGAAAGAAGCCCGGTGTCGAAAAAGCGGCAAAAGAAAATACCGACAGCATCCTGTCTATCCAGTGATTACGCCTGAGCGCTGCCCATATCCCCAGAGGTATGCCGATGCCCCAGGTCAAGATCAAACTGGTAAAGGACAGGACAAAGGTGTTAAAGAGCCTGCTGCCTAGAACATGGGTAACAGGAACGTTGTAATATAAAGAGTATCCCCATTCTCCGTGAAAAATATTGATGACCCAATGAAAGTACTGCCATAAAAGAGGATCATTAAGATGATAAAGCTTTTCATAATGCTCTACGGTGCTTTGCGAGATCTGGGGATTCAGGCGCAGGCTGTCAAAGAAATTGCCAGGGGTGGCGTGGATAAGCCAAAAAGTAAAGAAACTCACCGCCAGCAAGAGCAGGATGGTCGACAAAATGCGTTGGATAATATGCTTGATCATTTTTTAATATAAATTTCCTCCGGCCTGGGGAATGCACCTCCGTTGGCCGACGGCTTCAGGTTGCCGAATTTATTGCGCACGGCGAACAAGTCCATACCCAAAACCGTATAGATCACCGGCAGCTCATCAGCCGTGATACGCTGCCATTCGTCATACAATTCCTTGCGTTTACTGTCATCGAGCTCTTGGGCTGCCTGGTCATATATTTCATCAATGCGTTTTTCCCAGGGGCTGACAGGTTTCAGTTGATTTGGGTCCCATAAATGCAGACCGCCGGAGGAGCGCCAGACATTCTGGCCAAAATGCGGCTCCACCCCGCCGGTCAATCCTATCATCACCATGTCCCAATCAAAGGAAGAAGTCAATTTATTGACCAGGGTATTGAATTCCACCGGCACTAAATTGACCTTCATCCCAATGGCCTCCAGATCCGAACGTATGATGGCTGCTGTTTGTTCCCTGCTCGCAGTACCGGCATCGGAAGTATATAAATTAAATTCCACCGGATGACCTTGTGGGTCTTCGAGCATGCCATCCGGCCGGTATTTAAATCCGGCTTGTTTTAAAATGCCCCTGGCCTTCCCCAAATCGTAATCATAAACAGTCACCTGCGGATCATAAAAGGATCCGCTGCTGGGGCTCATGGCGCTATTTTGCGGCAGGCCAAAACCATTATTTAGGATCTCGATAAGCCTTTTTTTATCGATCGCATGCGCCACAGCGCGACGGAATTGCACGTTCGTAAACCAGGATAGTTTTACCGGATCAACAAAAGGCCGGCTGGTTTTGGGATGAAGGCCCGGATTCTGGTTAAAGGTCACAAAATTGCTGTCGTAATCGGCGCCGGCTTCGTAAATATGGAAATCCTTCGATCTCTCCAAAGGCTTAAGCAACGGATAATCCCGGCCGCTCAAGGCAATGGCATCAAGCTCGCCGTCTATAAACTTCAAGAGCTGGGCCTGCGCATCAGGGATGATCATAAAGATGATATGGTCCAAATAAGGCAAAGCCTCCCCTTGGGACGATCTTTTCCAATAATGGGGATTACGTTTGAATACCAGGCGCTCACCGGGATGATATTCACTTAACAGGAATGGCCCTGTCCCTATAATTTGGGCGGGCGGTGTATCAATGCCCCAGCTGAATGTAAATCTTTTTTGCTGCACCGTCTGCCATAAACAATGCCTGGGCAGGATCGTCTGGGCCATGGCCCTTAAAAATGGGGCGAATTTGACCGGCAAGGTAAAACGCACGGTAAAATTATCTATTTTTTCGACCTTCAGGGGTTTACCCTCAATGGTCAAAACATCTTTGGAAGAGGAAGGGATATCAGGATTATAGATAAGGTCATTGAAGGTAAAAAGCACGTCGTCGGCTGTAAATCCAACGCCGTCAGACCACTTGACATCTTTTCTTAAATGAAAGGTCCATCGAAGCCCGTCGCTGCTTGCCTCCCAGGATCGGGCCAGATCGGGAATGACCTTCAATGTAACAGGGTCCGCCGTGGTCAACCCTTCAAGAAACAGGGATGTGACCGCAGTGCTGTTAACATCAGTGGCAACGATATCATTGAAGGTTTTAGGATCAGAAGCAACGGTTTCAACAAGATTTCCGCCGTAGCGGCTTGCGGCGGCATCAATGCCTGGGGCCGCCAGGCAGACGCAGAGGAAGGTAAGAAGGACCTTATTTCTCAGCATTCGTCACGGGGTTAGCCGGAACTGAAGTTTCCGTGGGCCGCGGGACTTCCGGCTTGGAAACAGTGGACAAAAGCTTTTTATTTGCCATTAAAGATTTATCGACCCTGGAAGAATTGAAAGCCAGGATCATGGAAGTGCTGAAAAAGATGATGGCCAAGATCGTGGTGGTGCGCACCATGAATGTATTGGTCTGCGTGCCGAACATAGACTCCGCTGATTGAAAGGTCTCGGTCAACCCTCCGCCGCGGCCTGCCTGCATTAAGATAGCGATCACCAGCAGCACACAAGCAATGATATGAATGACAAGAATGAATCCCATGACTTAGACTCCTATTTTTTTGCACCTTTGACAATGGCCGAAAAGGAAGGCGCTTTTAAACTCGCCCCACCCACCAAGGCGCCGTCGATATCTTTCTGGGCCATCAGGGAGGTGATATTATCAGGTGTCACACTGCCGCCGTATTGGATACGAACACTATCGGCCACTTCCACACCAAACATCCTGCCCAATAACTGACGGATAAACACATGAACTTCCTGAGCTTGCTGCGGGGTTGCGGTTTTTCCGGTGCCTATCGCCCAGACAGGCTCATAAGCAACGGTCACCTTTTGCATTTCTTCTGCGGACAAACCGCTTAAAGAACCTTCGCAATGATCTTTGATGATATCAAAGGTTTTATTGGCCTCGCGCTGAGCCAAATTTTCACCCACACAGACTATCGGCTTTAAATCGTGTTTTAATGCCGCACGCAGGCGCTTGTTGACTGTTTCATTGGTTTCATGAAAATACTGGCGACGCTCGGAATGACCAATAATGACAAAAGTCACCCCAAGGGCTTTAAGCATGGGTGCAGAAATTTCTCCGGTATAAGCTCCGGAATCTTCCCAAAACAAATTCTGTGCCCCAACGGCGATATCATGATCAACTAAGGCGTCTGACACATCCGTTAAATCCACAAAAGGCGGACAGACCACCACTTCTACACCTGTTACGTCCACTAACTCACGTTTTAATTCATCAACCAAAATAATAGCCTCGTGCGGGGTCTTATTTAATTTCCAATTTCCTGCAATGATGGGCTTACGCATGCCGCTCCTTCTCTAAATTAACCTTACTTTTTATCGTTCAAAGCCGCGAGTCCGGGCAATTCCTTGCCTTCCAAAAACTCCAATGAGGCGCCGCCGCCGGTGGAAATATGCGTCATCTTGTCTTCCAGTCCGAATTTGGTCACCGCGGCCGCAGAATCTCCGCCGCCGATAATGATCGTCACATCTTTTAAGGAAGCCAGATAATCGGCTATGGCATGAGTACCTTTAGCATAGGCATCACGTTCAAAAACACCCAAAGGACCGTTCCATACCACGGTCTTGGCTTGGGAAAGGATGGCCTCGAAACGCTTGATGGTTTTGGGGCCGATATCCAGGCTTTCCCAGCCGTCAGGGATCACATCCGAGACCTTGCAATCATCGCTGGTAAAGCTTTGGGTGATGACGAAATCCGATGTCAACGAGATCTCCACCCCCGCCTTTTTGGCTTCTTCCATCAGACCACGGGCCATATCAACTTTATCTTTTTCCAATTTGGAGTTACCGACATTGACGCCCTGGGCTTTTAAGAAAGTGTACGCCATGCCGCCGCCGATAATGATGCTGTTGGCCTTGGGGATCAAGTTTTTGATGAGTTCGATCTTATCCGAAACCTTGGCCCCGCCTAATATGATGACCAGAGGGCGCTTGGGCTTATTGATCGCATTGCCTAAATATTGCAATTCCTTGCCGATCAAAAAGCCTGCCACTGATGGCAAATAAGCCGTTATCCCTGCGGTAGAGGCATGGGCGCGATGTGCTGTGCCAAAAGCGTCATTAACATAGATGTCTGCAAGCGAGGCCAACTCTTTGGCAAAACCCGCATCGTTCTTCTCTTCCTCTTTATGAAAACGTAAATTCTCCAAAAGGACCACACGTTCAGAAGATTTCGCGATCCCCTCTTTGACGGCCGGCCCCACACATTCATTCAAAAATAAAACTTTTTCCTTTAGTAATTCCTGTAAATGTTTGGCCACAGGTTCCAAAGAGAAAGCTTTCTCAAATCCTGTCCCCTTGGGACGGCCTAAATGGCTCATGAGAATGACCTTGGAAGCGCCATTTTTTAAGGCATATTGGATGGTCGGCAAAGCTGCGGTGATACGGCGGTCATCAGTAATGTGAAAGGAATCATCCAAAGGAACGTTAAAATCCACGCGAATGATGAGCTTCTTTTCTCTAATATTAATGTCCTGAACTGTCATTTTCCCCATAACCCAACTCCCTTCAAGGCCCTACATCCATATATGTATAAAAATGTGTATTATAGCGAAGTGTGCTGTTTTGTCAAAGATTCCCTATTTTACCGTATGTTCATACCAGGCAATGGTTTTCTTGAGTCCCGCTTCAAAAGAGACCTTGGACTTAAAACCAAACTCTTGATCAGCGCGTGTGGTATCTAAACAACGCCTTGGCTGGCCATCAGGCTTGGTTTTGTCCCACATGACCTTTCCTTTAAACTTGGTCAGTTTAACGATCAACTCTGTTAATTTTTTAATGGAGATCTCAAAGCCGGCCCCTAAGTTCACCGGTTCAGAGCTGTTATATTTTTCAGCAGCCATAAGAATGCCGCGGGCGGCATCGTCCACGTACAGGAATTCCCTGGTAGCACGTCCAGTGCCCCATACTGTAATATGGTCTTGCCCCTGTCTTTGGGCCTCCACACATTTGCGGATAAGCGCCGGGATCACATGTGAAGATCCCCATGAAAAATTGTCCCCCGGCCCATAGAGATTCACCGGAAGCAAATAAATGGAGTTAAATCCATACTGCTGGCGATAGGCCTGGGACTGCACCAGGAGCATTTTCTTGGCCAGACCATAAGGGGCATTGGTTTCTTCAGGATAGCCGTTCCAAATATTGTCTTCCTTAAAAGGAACAGGACAAAACTTCGGATAGGCGCATATCGTTCCAATGGCCACCACCTTTGGGACCCCCATCTGACGCGCCTGCTCCATCAATTCAACGCCCATCATTAAATTATCATAAAAAAATTTGCCGGGATTCTCGCGGTTGGCGCCAATGCCCCCGACCACCGCGGCCAAATGGATGACCATATCAGGCCGCGCTTGCGTATAAAGTTTGCGGATCGCTGCAGATTTGCGCAGATCGAACTGTGCTGAACGCGGCACTGTGATATGGCCGCAACCTTTTTGCCGCAGTTGTTCCACTACGACCCGGCCCAAGAAACCGGCGCCGCCGGTGACAATAACGCGTTTGGTTTTCCAAAAATTCATCTTTTCTTCCCTTTCAATCCATAGACCATCTTATGCACTATTTCCATGTCACTATCCACCATCATGCGGACCAGCTGCTTAAAATTGACCTTGGGCTTCCATTTCAGCACCTGTTTGGCTTTAGAACTGTCGCCTAAAAGTAAATCCACTTCGGTGGGACGGAAATACCGCTTATCAATGGCCACATATTTCTTCCAATCGAGCTTGGCGTAGTCAAAAGCTTCCTGCAGAAATTCTTTGACCGAATGGGTCTCTCCGGTGGAGATCACATAATCATCGGGCTTTGTCTGCTGCAACATCAGCCACATGGCTTCCACATAATCGCCGGCAAAACCCCAGTCGCGCTTGGCATCCAGGTTTCCTAAATACAGTTTCTTTTGAAGGCCGAACTTGATGCGGCTCAAGGCCATGGTGATCTTGCGGGTCACAAAGGTCTCTCCCCGCCGCGGTGATTCGTGGTTGAACAAAATGCCGTTGCAGGCAAACATATTATAGGCCTCGCGGTAATTGACCGTTATCCAATATGCGTAAACCTTTGCCGCGCCATAGGGGCTGCGCGGATAAAAAGGCGTTCTCTCATTTTGGGGTGTTTCGATCACCTTCCCATACATTTCCGAGGAGGATGCCTGGTAGAATTTTGTCTTCACTCCGGTGTCCCTGATGGCCTCCAGAAGGCGGATGGCCCCAAGACCTGCGACTTCCGCCGTGTA
>CAZFON010000034.1:0-10499 GCA_964520185.1 uncultured Planctomycetales bacterium
CAGGTACATTTTTCTATTAAAATTTATTAGAAAAATGTACCTGTCACCTTTTTTTACCTTTTTAATGTTTTAATTCTTGGCGGATGGTGAATAAGGGACGATGTTTTATTTCCACATACAGGCGACCGATATATTCGCCAATAATCCCTAAACTTAAAAGCTGTATGCCGCTGAAGATGAACATAGGCAAGACCGTTGATGTCCAGCCCGGCACTACATTCCCCGATAACTTGGAATAAAGGGAATAAATTCCCCCTCCAATTGCCAACAAACAGCATAAAGTGCCTAAGATGGAAACCAGGCGCAAGGGCATGAAACTAAAGGACAAGATCCCATCGAGGGAAAAGGACATCATCCGTCCGAAGCTGAATTTCGTTGTGCCCTGCAAACGCGGCCTGCGTTCATAAGAAACGGTTGCATAATGATTATCCAGAGAAAGTACCATGGCGCGGATGAAACGGTTCCGTTCATTTAATCCGTTGAATTCATTGATCAGGGACCTGGCCATGAGACGGAAATCACCGTGATTGGCAACAATTTCGATCCCCATCATTTTGGCAAAATGGTAAAAACACTCAGCGGTAAGTTTTTTAAAGAAGGTGTCAGTGTGACGGTCTTCGCGCACGCCTAAGACAAGGTCATAGCCTTGTTCATAAAGCTCAAGCATCTGTTCTATTTTTTCCGGAGGGTCTTGCAGATCGGCATCGATGGTGAACACGGCATCCCCATCGGCAAATGTCAGCCCCGCAGAAAGGGCTCCTTGCAAACCAAAATTCCTGCGTAAGGCCAGCACCCTGGCATGTGGATCTTTGGCGTAGATGCCCTCTAAAATATTTTGTGTCTTATCGGTGGAACCGTCATTAATATATAAAATTTCATAGGTACTGCATCCGGCCTTCTTGACCATGCCCTGCAAAACAGCGGTGAGCTGTTGGTGGGTGTTTTCTATGGCTTCTTGTTCGTTATAGCATGGAACGACGATGGAAATTTTCGTTGCTTTACGCATATTTTTTGTAAGGCATGTCAAAGGTTTCAGCCACCTCACGGATCGTCAAATGGCCGTCGGTCATATTCAAGGCCGTGCGGATCTCGTGCGAATCCCTGGCCCATTTTCTAAACCCGTCGTTGGCAACCTTCAGGATATAGGGAAAGGTGGCATTACACAAGGCATAGGTGCTGGTGCGGGCCACGGCGCCAGGCATATTGGTCACGCAATAATGCACCACCCCATCGATGACATAAATGGGGTTGTCATGGGTGGTGGGCCTGGAAGTCTCTGTTGAGCCTCCTTGGTCAATGGCCACATCAACGATGACAGCCCCTTTTTTCATCTGGGAGACCAGTTTGCGGTCGATCACGCACGGTGCTTTGGCCCCGCGGATCAACACAGAACTGATGATCAAATCCGCTTTAAGAACAGCTTCACGGATATTGTGGGAATTGCTCATAATCGTATGCACATTAGGCGGCATGATCTCTTCCAAATGCCGCAGCCGGTTTAGATTGATATCCAGCACCGTTACATTAGCACCCAGTCCTGCAGCCATTTTGCAGGCATTGGCGCCAACCACCCCGGCGCCAAGAATGACGACTTCCGCCGGATAAACGCCGGGGACTCCGGCTAAAAGGATGCCTCTGCCTTTCATGGGCTCTTCCAGATATTTGGCGCCTTCGTGAATGGCCATGCGGCCGGCAACCTCGGACATGGGTGTCAGGCATGGCAGCTCGCCACCTTCTTTCTGCAGGGTCTCATAAGCCAGGGCCGTGATCTTACGCTCAAGCATGGACATGGTCAATTCACGGCTGGCGGCAAAATGAAAATAGGTGAAGATGATCTGGTCTTTTTTCAGGAGTTTGTATTCGGAAGGCTGGGGTTCTTTGATCTTGACGATCATCTCGGCCTGGGAATAGATCATATCAGGCCTTTCTATGATCTCTCCGCCGACTGTTTCATAATCAGCATCACTGATGCCGCTGGCCAGTCCTGCCTGGTGTTCAATAAGGACCTGGTGCCCGGCACGCACCAGGGAATCCACACCTGCCGGTAAGATACTGACACGGCATTCATTATTCTTTATCTCTTTTGGTATGCCTATGATCATTTTATTTATTGGGCTTAAGCATGTCCTGCGGCCGGACAATGCGATCAAACTTTTCCGCTGTCAGCAAACCTAAAGCAACAGCAGCTTCTTTGAGGGTGATGTTTTCTGCAAAGGCTTTCTTGGCAACCAAGGCGGCATTATCATAACCAATATTCGGGTTTAAGGCCGTGACCAACATCAGGGAATTCTCCAGGTGCTTTTTGATGTTAGGCTCATTGGCTTCAATACCGGCGATGCAATGGTCTGTAAAACTTTCACAGGCATCTGCCAAAAGCCTGATGGAATTAAGCACGTTGAAGATGATCACGGGTTTGTAGACGTTTAATTCAAAATTTCCGTTTGAGCCTGCGACAGTCACGGCTGTGTTATTACCAAATACCTGCACACAGACCATGGTCATGGCCTCACACTGGGTGGGATTGACCTTGCCCGGCATGATCGAGGAACCCGGTTCATTTTCCGGCAAATGAAGCTCCCCTAACCCGCAGCGCGGCCCTGATCCCAGCCAGCGTATATCATTGGCGATCTTCATCAAGGACACGGCCAAGGTATTGAGAACGCCGCTTAACTCTACCATAGTATCGTGGCTCGCAAGGCTTGCGAATTTATTGGGCGCGGATCTAAAAGGCTTTTCCGTTATTTTAGATATTTTTTCAGCAGCTTTGGAGGCAAATTGAGGATGTGTATTTAAACCTGTACCCACCGCCGTTCCTCCTAAAGCCAATTCATAAAGCCTGGGCAAAGCCGCCTCGATACGGTCAAGAGAATCCTGAAGTTGTTGCACATAGCCTGAAAATTCCTGGCCTAAGCTTAAAGGAGTGGCATCCATCAAATGGGTACGGCCGGTCTTGATGATCTTATCGAATTCCTTTTCTTTTTTCTGCAGGGCTTCGCACAATCTTTTTACCATGGGTATGAGCCGGCGATGGATCTCCTCTACCGCGGCAATATGCATGGCTGTGGGAAAGGTATCGTTCGAAGATTGGCCTTTGTTGACGTCATCATTTGGATGGATGGGTTTTTTGCTGCCCATGACACCACGGGCCAATTCAATGGCGCGGTTGGAGATCACCTCATTGGCATTCATGTTGGTTTGAGTGCCTGAGCCGGTTTGCCAAACTACCAGGGGAAAATGGTCATCCAGCTTGCCTTCGATGACTTCATCAGCTGCCTGAATGATCAAGTTGGCCTTATCTGCCGGCAAGCTTCCCAGCTCCTGATTGGCAAGGCTGGCGGCTTTTTTGAGGATACCCAGGGCTTTGATGATCTCTCTGGGGAATTTGTCGCCGCCGATCTTGAAATTCTCAAGGGAACGCTGGGTCTGGGCGCCCCAGTATTTATTCGCAGGGACCTTGATCTCTCCCATGCTGTCAGTTTCTATACGGTCATTCATCATGGCCTCTTTAACCTATCCTTTTTTAATAGGAACAATACCTGCTAATTCCCCGATCACATTGACCAGCTCACTGTTGATGGGAACAACTACTTTTGCATTTTGAGAGAGTGCTTTTTCTACAGCTTCCAGGCGGCGTAATAGCTGGGCATTGCCTACGAAAGATTTATCTGCCGCTTCATTGACCAGCCGGATAGCTTCAGATTCACCTTCAGCCGCCAGGATCCGGGCTTGTTTGATGCCTTCGGCTTTTTTGATCTCCGCCCTTTTCTGGCCGTCAGCTGCTGTTTCGGTTGCAGTAGCAAAATCAATGGCAGCGATCTTTTCGTTCTCTGCTTTGACGACCTTGTTCATGGTTTCCTGAACGTCTTTGGGAGGATCGATCTCCTTAAGCTCGGTACGGACAATTTCCAGGCCCCAGTTGGCGGTCTCACGTTCCAGGATCTGATGCAGGTCGGTGTTTATACGGCCGCGTTCGCTGTTGGCGCTTTTTAAAGTCATGGTTCCAATGATATTACGCAAGGTGGTGCGCGCCAGGTTGACGATCTGCCATTGGTAGTTGCCGACATTATATTGGCAATTTTTAACATTGTTTTCATCAGGTTTGACTTTAAAATAAACCTGGGCATCGACCTTGGCATTTAAATTGTCATTGGTGATGATCTCCTGGGTCTCGGCATTGACCAACTGCTCGGTGATATTGACCATGTACACGTTTTCTACCAAAGGGATGACCCAATTGAACCCCGGGGAAGCAAAGCGGTTGTATTTTCCAAAACGCTCGATGAGGCCCCGGGATGTCGGGCGAATAATGCGGATGCCGCCTATAAAAATACCAACGATGATAACGAGGACAATTGAATACGATTCCATGATGGACCTCTTTTCTAATTATTCAATAGATAATGTGTTAATAAACGTACTCCGGCGCCGGTGGCACCGTAGCCATAATACATGCGGCCGCATCCTTCGGCATAAGCGCTTCCGGCAATGTCCAAATGGGCCCAGACGGTGTCCCCTGTAAATTGATGTAAAAATTCCGCTGCGGTGCATGCTCCCCCGCCTTTGACACTGCTGATGTTCTTTAGATCTGCAATGGGTGATCTGATATAATCTTTCAGCTCTGCATAAACCGGCAGGCGCCAGGCACGGTCATCGGTTTTTTCGGCTGCCCGAAGCAATTGATCGGCAAGTTCGTTGTTATTAGAGAATAATCCTGAATAATCAAATCCAAGGGCGACGACACAAGCGCCGGTCAAGGTAGCCAGGTCAATGATCCTGGAGGGCTTATAATTTTTGACGGTATAAGCAATGGCATCGGCCAACACCAAACGGCCTTCGGCGTCCGTATTGCCGATCTCAACAGATTTGCCGGCATAGCCGGTGATCACATCTCCTGGCTTATAGGCCGCAGAGCCAATGCAATTCTCCGCAACCGCCAAAACGAAGAGCAGGTTTTTCTTTATCCCTAAATTCAGGACATTTTTTAAGATCCCGCATACGGCAGCAGCGCCGGACATGTCGATCTTCATGGTTTCAATGCCGCCCGTGGGCTTGAGGTTCAGGCCGCCGGTGTCAAAGGTCAGGCCTTTGCCGATGAAGGCGCTGTAGCCTTCGTTCTTTTTACCTGCGCTATAACGGACAATGATAAGTTTGGGCTCACGACGGCTGCCTTGGTTCACGGCCAAATGGAGATAAAGGCCTTTGGCTTTCAATTCTTTGCGGTTTAAGATCTCAAGCCGGATGTTCTTTTTGGCTTTGACAAGGCCCCGGACTGTTTTTTCCAAATGATCCGAGGTAATGGTATCTGCGTTGTCGTTGACCAGATCACGCGTGAGGCCAACCCCCTGGCAGATAGTGACCGCATCGTTGTACGCTTTTTGGGCATTAGCAGCGATGGTGATCTGCTTGATCTTGACGTTCTTGTTATCCTTGTCCTTGGATTTATATTTGTCCCAGGCATAGGTGCCGATGGCTGCTGCCTCGATGATGGCAATAATGGATGCGTCATCCTTGCTGTGGGGAACGATCTCAACTGTTTTGGCTTTTTTGAGATAGACGGACAATAAGGCCTTGCGTACCTGTATGCGCAGGTCGGTCAAAGATAATTTTTCTACGTGCCCCAAGCCGGCAAACAAAAAAGTTTTTGCTCCATCAAGTACAGGATAAAGCTCCCCTTTTTCCAGAAGTTTTTTGAAGCGCGGATGCGTTTGGCCGGCGGCCAAAAGCACCACCGTAGCCTCTTTATCGTATTTAGCTTTAGGGCGGAAGGATATCACACGAGCTCGCTTTCTTCTTAGCTATCGTTGTTTGATGGGAACGTAGTCTTTTTTAGGTTCGCCGATATAAATTTGGAACGGCCTGCCGATCTTGTTGTTTGGGTCCTGGATCATTTCTTTCCAGTGGGCGATCCATCCCGGCATACGTCCTATGGCGAACATCACAGGGAACATGTTCAGAGGTATACCGATGGCGCGGTACATGATGCCGCTGTAAAAATCCACGTTGGGGTACAACTTACGTTCGACAAAGTATTCATCTTTCAGGGCCGCGGATTCCAGTTTCAGGGCCAGATCAAGCAAGGGGTCATTGATGCCTAAGGCATTAAGCAGGTCATCAGCGCATTTCTTGATTATTTTTGCCCGGGGATCGAAATTCCGGTAGACCCGGTGGCCAAAGCCCATGAGACGGAAGGTATCATTCTTGTCCTTGGCCCTGGCAATATATTTTTGAATGTCTCCGCCGTCATTTTGGATCATTTGCAGCATTTCAATGACCGCCTGGTTGGCCCCTCCATGCAGAGGTCCCCATAAGGCGCAGATGCCGGCGGAAATGGACGCATAAAGGTTGGCATGAGAACTGCCCACCAAACGCACCGTTGAAGTTGAACAATTTTGCTCATGGTCGGCATGCAGGATCAAAAGCACTTGCAGGGCGCGCACCACCTCAGGCGTGAGTTTGTACGGGTGCACCGGCGACGAAAACATCATGTTCAGGAAATTGTGGACATATTGCAGGTCCTGCCTGGGATAGACGAACGGTTCGCCGATCGATTTTTTATATGAAAAAGCGCAAATGGTGCGCACCTTGGACAAAAGTTGGATGGCGATACGGTCGATCTCTACCTCAGTGGGGTTTTCCTTGATAAATTCCGGGTAATAAGCTGACATGGCGCAGACCATGGCCGAAAGGATCGGCATCGGATGTGTTGAGCTCGGATAAGCATGAAAGAAATTGATCATGTCTTCATGGATCATGGAATGTTCATTAAAGGCATCTGAGAATTTCTCAAGTTCCTTTTGGGTGGGTAATTTGCCGTAGATCAAAAGATAGGAGGTCTCCACAAAGGTGGATTTCTCGGCCAGTTGCTCGATGGGAATGCCCCGGTAGCGCAGGATGCCCTTGTCCCCGTCCAGATAAGTGATGGCGCTTTTACACGAGCCCGTATTGCTAAAGCCCGGATCCA
This sequence comes from uncultured Planctomycetales bacterium, assembly GCA_964520185.1. GTDB lineage: Bacteria > Omnitrophota > Gorgyraeia > Zapsychrales > Fredricksoniimonadaceae > JABDGZ01. Next base: position 6,962 of record CAZFON010000034.1, read on the forward strand.
ACGTGATCAGGCCTGTTTGGGAACGTAATTTAGCGATATCAAAAGCCTTTTCTCCCTCGGTACCGGTAACGACGGGACATTCTACGGTCTTACCGTTAACCTTGATCTCTACATTGTCCGCCATAGTTTTCCCTTTCATAGGCCTGCTGGGTCGAAATCGTGTCTTTTTACTTTATCTAAAAAAGCCTCATCCGTCAAATCCGAATGTAGAGGGGTGATGGTGATGTGCCTGTTCTTTAAGGCATAGGTATCGATGGTGTTGTCGTTCTTATAGACAGGCAATTTACCGCCCATCCAGTAATAATGTTTGTCGTGGGGACTTTTGCGTTTTTCGAAGATCTCGTGAATGGGCTCTCTGCCCTGCCGGGTAAAAAGGGCTTTTTTCGGTTTTCCAAGCGGCACGTTGACATTAAAGTAGGTGCCTTGCGGTATGCCGTGTTGACGGACCCAACGGGCCAGTTTTGCGGTGAATTTGGCAGCCGTTGAAAAGTCAGGATCATCAAAGCAATTAAGCGAAATAGCAAAAGAAGGTATGCCCATCAATGCACCTTCACGGGCAGCAGCGACCGTCCCCGAATAAAACACGCTGCAGCCGTCATTGCTTCCCAGGTTGATGCCGGAGACGATCAGGTCAGGTTTTTTACCTTTTAAAAGCACGCTGACGCCGAATTTGACACAATCCGCAGGTTTACCGCTGATGGCATAGCCGTTAAAATGTTTTTCAGGAGAAATTTTTCTGGCAAACAGAGGGACAAAAAGCGTGATGCCATGCCCGACCGAACTTTGCTCATATTCAGGTGCAACCACCAGGACATCGGCGAATTTACTGAGTTCCTTATAAGCGGCATAGATGCCCTCTGCGTAGATCCCGTCATCATTGGTGAGCAAAATGCGCATTATTTGGCTAACTTTCTTAAAACAGTTTGTAAGATGCCGCCGTTCCTCAAATAATCAACTTCCACCGGCGTGTCCACCCGTGCCTTGACGCTGAATTCTTTTCCATTCCCGTCGGGTGAAATGGCCCTGATCCTTATTTCCTGGCCAGGCTTAAGGTCATCATTGAGATCAAGGAAATCAAAGGCCTCATCCCCTTTTAATCCAAGAGAACTGCTGCTTTCTCCCGGCTTAAACTGGCAGGGGAAGATACCCATCCCGCACAGATTGCTGCGGTGAATGCGTTCAAAGCTTTCGGCGATCACGGCCCGGATGCCAAGCAAGCTGGTGCCCTTGGCTGCCCAGTCGCGGGAAGAGCCGGTGCCGTATTCTTTTCCGGCCAGGACGATCAAAGGCGCCGAGAATTGTTTATATTTCATCGCGGCATCATAAATGAACATTTTTTCGCCTGATGGCCAATAAGTTGTCCACGGGCCTTCGGTGCCGGGGGCTATTAGATTACGCAGGCGGATATTGGCAAAGGTCCCTCTGGTCATGACCCGGTCATTGCCCCGACGGGCACCATAACTGTTAAAATCTTTTGGAGCGACACCCTGCTCCATGAGGTATTTCCCTGCCGGAGAATCCTTGGCGATCGCTCCTGCCGGAGAAATATGGTCTGTGGTGATGGAATCCCCTACCATGACCAGGCATTGGGCCTGCTTGATGGTCTTGATGGGCTCCACTTGGGCTTTTATCCCTGCAAAATAAGGGGGATTTTGGATGTAGGTGCTTTTATCCTTCCAGTCAAAAAGATCGGAACTTGAAGTCTTGATGGCATTCCAATTCTTGTTGCCATGGTCCACATTTTTATAACACCGGCGGAAAATGGAAGCCTTGACGAATTTACGCACGGCTTGGGTAATTTCCTTCTCAGAGGGCCAGATATCCTTAAGATAAACAGGATCACCCTTTTTGTCCGTGCCCAGGGGCTCATGGTTTAGATCAATATCTACGCGCCCGGCCAGGGCATAAGCCACCACCAACGGCGGCGAGGCCAAGAAATTTGCCTTGGTAAAAGGATTGACACGGCCCTCGAAGTTACGGTTACCGGAAAGCACAGCTGCGGCAACCAGGTTGCCTTTGGCTATTGCATTGGCCACAGGCTCGGGCAATGGTCCGGAATTGCCGATGCAGGTGGTACAACCGTAACCCACGATATTGAACCTTATTTTATCCAGGTATTTCAAAAGCCCTGCGGTCTTTAAATATTCTTCCACGGCCTGTGAGCCTGGCGCAAAAGAAGTTTTGACATAATGCGGCGGCATAAGGCCGCGTTCAACGGCTTTTTTGGCCAAAAGCCCGGCGCCGATCAATACCGATGGATTAGAGGTGTTCGTACAGCTGGTAATGGCGGCGATGACAACAGAGCCGTGCCGTAAGTTCTCGTTTCCGTCATTTAGGACCGGACTTGTTTTGTTTAAGTCTTCCGGTGCTAAACCGTAACCTCTTGAAGCAACATCAGCGCTCAAAGATTGCAGGAAGCTGGTCTTTAGATCTTTTAAAGCCACCTTGTCCTGCGGCCGTTTGGGACCGGCAAGACAGGGCTCAACGGCGGAGAGGTCTAATTCCAGCAGATCAGAGTATGAGCTTTCAGGTGTTTTGTCCGTATAGAACATTCCCTGGGTCTTATAATATTTTTCCACCAGGGCCACTTCAGCAGCGCTTCTCCCTGAAATTTTCAAATAGTTAAGCGTTTCATCATCCACAGGAAAAAGACCGATGGTTGCCCCAAATTCAGGCGACATATTGGCGATCGTGGCCCTGTCAGGAAGGGATAAATATTTCAAGCCGGGGCCGAAGAATTCAACAAATTTTTCCACCACCCCTTTTTTACGCAGGAGTTGGGTAACGGTCAGGACCAGGTCTGTGGCGGTGACTCCCTCATTTAATTTGCCTTTGATCCTAAAGCCAACCACTTCAGGCAAAAGCATGTTGATAGGCTCACCCAGCATGACGGATTCCGCTTCGATGCCGCCTACTCCCCAGCCGACGATCCCCAGCCCGTTGATCATGGTGGTATGTGAATCTGTTCCCACCAAACTGTCCGGATAGGCGATGGTCCTTTGCCCGGTCTTTTTCTTTAAGACGCCTTTGGCCAGATATTCAAGGTTGACCTGGTGCACGATGCCGGTTGCCGGCGGCACCACCCTGAAATTCTGCAGGGAGCGTTGCCCCCATTTAAGGAATTCGTAACGCTCTTTGTTGCGCTCGAATTCAAAAGCAACGTTTTCGCCGAAAGCCTTAGGCGTGCCAAAGCTGTCCACCTGGACGGAATGGTCGATGACCAGGTCGCAAGGCACCTGCGGGTTTATTTTTTTGATGTCGCCCATCAAATTTTTCATGGCATCGCGCATGGCGGCCAGATCAACAACGCAGGGAACACCGGTAAAATCCTGTAAAATGACCCGGCCCGGCTTAAAGGCGATCTCCTCTTTTTTTTCGTTAGGTTTCCATTGGGCAATGGTCTGGATGTCTTTTTCAGTGACCTGGTATTGATCGAAATTACGCAGGGCGCTTTCCAAAAGGATACGGATGGAAAAGTGCAGTTTGGAAATATCCAGGCCCTGTTTTTTGGAAAATCTAGGCAGCGAATAAATGGTGA
>CAZFON010000035.1:0-10485 GCA_964520185.1 uncultured Planctomycetales bacterium
TGGCGTTGTAATTAAAGGCCAATCTTTACTGTTGCTTGTAAAATATTTATTTAAAAAGAGGGAAGCCTCTTTTTTTTATTTTATAGAAGTTTTAATTTGGTTCATACTATATAAATTTGGATTAAGAAAAGATATAGTTTCAATGAGAATGAAAGCTTTAAAAATTATTAAAGGACGGAGAGTTTCCGACGTAGATTTGATGTTACAAGATTTTTACGATAAAGATTTAAAGAATTTCTTAAACGAGAAGGTTCTTAAAATTCTTAATAAACATGTAAATTGTGGACATATAGTAGTATTGGCTTCCGCTTATATTAAACCGTTAATTGGGATCATTGCCAAGAATTTGGGTATTAAATATTATACCTCGAGTGAAATAGAGTCAGCCGGAGGTTGTTATACGGGAAACACAGGGACAGTTGTTTATGGTAAAGAAAAATTAAATCAGGTTAGAAAGCTATTGGAACAGTTAAGTCTTGATATTAGTGATATTTATGTTTATTCAGATGATTTATCAGATGAGCCGTTATTATCTTTTGCAAAGTATCCAAATGTTGTAAATCCTGATCGTTTATTGAGGGGAATTGCTTTAAAACGAAATTGGGAAATCCATGATTTTCAATGAATTAAGACTTATAGAAAAGCTCTATATAATTTCCTCTGCAATTACTTCCGTTGGAAGTATTACTTTAGGTTTGTTTGTATTTCTTAAAAATGTTAAGAAAAATGTAAATTTTGTTTACCTTTTAACTAGTTTAAGCGTTTTTGTTTGGAGTTCAGCATTAGTATTATGCCAGTTATCCCCCGATATTGATCAAGCTTTATTTTGGAATAGAGTATTGCATTTTGGTTCAATATTTATTCCAATCACATTTTTTCATTTTGTTGTGGAATTACTTGGAATTTATAAACAGCAAGGCAAGGTTTTAAAAACAGGTTACTGTATAGCTTTATTATTTTGTCTTTTTCTTTTTACAAATTTGTTTATCAACGGGCTTCATGCAAAATACGATTTTAGAATTTGGCCAGTTCCTGGAAAAATTTATCCATTCTTTATGTTGTATCATAATTTTTATGCCACATATTCTTTATGGATAGTTTTTTTATATTTTAAAAAAGCAAAAGGAATAATAAGAGAACAGCTAAAATGGATTTTAATTGGCGTCTCTATTGCATTTTTAGGAGGCGGTACAAATTATCTCTATTTTTATAATATTCCTTTCCCTCCCATAGGCAACATCTTCGTTTTTCTTTATATAGTTTTCCTAGCCTATAGCATTATTAAATATCGATTAATGGATATTAGAGTTGTTTTTACTAAAGTCGGTATATTTCTGACTGTTTACACATTAGTTTTAGGGTTTCCTATTTGGCTAGGTTTTAAATTATTGGGTAATGGATTGTGGCTGATGCCAGTCACATTTATGGGGATTCTTGCCACTGTCGGGCCTTTTATTTATTTATTTATCCAGAAAAAAGCAGAAAATCGCATATTACAAGAACAGCATCGCTATCAGGCGACTCTTCGTCAAGCATCGGCTGGAATGGGAAAGATTAAGGATTTAAAGAAATTGTTAAATATGATTGTGTACGTATTAAGAAGTGCTGTTCAAATAGAACATGCTTTAATTTATATTCATAGCAAAGCTCAAAAAAAATATATATTAGGCGCGTCAGAAATGAAATCTGAACAACGAACTCAATTTGCAGAGATAATTGATGACAATTCACCCTTAGTAAGCCATTTTCTAGAAAATAAAGATTCAATTGTCTTTGAAGAAATTAAACAAAAAGTTCGGGACTTTAAGAGTGATCAATTAAGGCAATTGGAGCAAGTCATTGCTTCTCTAAATGGAGAGTTGTTGCTTCCTATATTTACTGATCAAAATCTCGCCGCTATTATTGTGATGGGTAAAAAAGAATCCGGAAAACCTTATAGTGAGGACGACCTTGCTGTGTTTGGTATTTTAGCTAATCAAACAGCTTTAGCCATTGAAAATGCCCAATTCTATGAAGATATGCAATTGACTCAACAACAACTTTTCCAGGCAGAGAAAATGGCCACTATCGGTACTATGGCTGATGGACTTTCGCATCAGATCAATAACCGTTTTCATGCACTGGGATTCATTGCCGGTGATGCTATAGATACGATTCAAATGAATAAGCAGAAGGAATTAACGCAGGATAAGATGAAAGAAATATTCGTTGAGTTGGAGCGGGCTTTTGTCCGTGTGCAAGACAATGTAGTGCAAGGAGGAGAGGTGGTCCAGGGGCTTTTAAGATATACCCGTAAAGGAGAATCAGGTTTTGTGCCTGTTGATGTGGATGCGGTATTGAAAGCTGCCATAGAAATGGTCCAATTTAAGATCAAAATTCATGAATTGAAGATCATTCGTGACTACGATGTCGCAACCATCCCTAAAGTAAAAGGGAATTTTACTCAGTTACAGGAAGTTTTTTTTAATTTGATAGATAATGGCTATGACGCCATGATGCAAAGATTAAATGAGAAAAAAGAGGCAGGCTATCAACCAACCTTGACGGTGAGAATTTCAAAAGAAGATAGTTATGCACAGATCATTTTTGAAGACAATGGCATCGGTGTGAAAGACGACGATATGCATAAATTATTCACGCCATTTTTTACCACCAAACTTTCCAGTAAAAAAGGTACCGGCCTTGGTCTTTATGTAATTAAGAAAATCGTCGAAGATAACCATACTGGAGAAGTGCAAATGGTTTCAAAATATATGCATGGCACGCAAATGAAATTACGCTTGCCTATTGCTATAGGCTAAAGATTTGAGTAAACTGACAATATATGGCTAAACTGTTGATCGTTGATGATGAGTCTGATATCCGTGAGTTTGCGCGTAATTTTTTTAAAAAACGGCAGATAGATGTTTTTGTGGCCTCCGGTGGACGTCAGGCCCTGGAGATCATTACCAACGAGAAGCCCGGTTTGGTCTTGCTTGATGTCAGGATGGAAGAGATGACCGGCATCGAGGTTTTGCAGGAGGTCCGTAAAAGCAATCCGTCCATTAAGGTCATTATGGTTTCCGGTGTTGAGGACCAAGAGACCATTAATCAAGCTAATGCTCTGGGTGTGATCGGATATATCCATAAACCATTTATTCTGGAAGAGCTTGAGAAAATAGTTTTAGCTCATCTAAGCAATTGACATGTCCCTCGTAAAGATCGATTATAAGCGGGAATTGGAATCTGCTTCCAAAGGGATGATCCTAATTCATGATCCCCGTTTATTGATCAAGCTTATCGTACGCTCCCTTGTCCAGAAAGTTCAAATCCAACATGCAGGAATGATCCTTTATAATCCTGACAATGATTCCTATGTCTTGTCTATTTCCCGAGGGGAAATTGGCGAAAGGATCCCTGAGGGTTTGATCCGCTTTAATAAGACCAGTCCTTTGATCAAACTTTTTATACAGAAAGAATATAAATATATTTTTGAAAATCGTAATGCCATTCTCGCTGAGGACATCAATAAGCTGCTTTGGAGGGAAAGTGTCATTTCCAACGGGAAGGGGACCAGACAGCTTTTGCATAGTGTCAGCGAACAATTGCCTAAGCTCAATGCCATTGCCTGTGTGCCGGCTTATTATCACCATATGCTTTTGGCCATTTTGTTGCTAGGCGAAAAGCAGGATGGTACCCGTTTTGAACAGGAAGAATTAGATTTTTTCTCGGCGTTAGCCTCCGACGTGGCCATGGCCATCCGTAATGCCCAACTATTCGAAGATTTAAGAAGAGAAGCGGAACGGAACCGTAATTTGTTTATTCAAACAACCATTGCCTTAGGTTCAGCTATTGAAGCCAAGGACACCTATACGCACGGCCATACCGAGCGCGTAACTAAATATGCCTTGGCCGTAGGCCGTCAAATGGAGGGCTCCAAAGCCTATATTTTTCCCTATAAGTTTTTTGAGAATTTGTACATCGCAGGACTATTACATGATATTGGAAAGATCGGTGTGCCGGAGACTATCTTGTCTAAAAAGACCCAATTGACCCCGGAGGAATACGAAATTATGAAAAGCCATACCATCCGTGGGGCTGAGATCCTTTCTCCGTTAACTGGTTTTGAAGAAGTTATCAATGGCGTCAAATATCATCATGAGCGTTATGACGGCAAAGGATATCCTGATAAATTGAAGGGAGAGGATATTCCCATGATCGCGGCCATTATTGCAGTGGCAGATACCTTTGATGCCATGACCACAGACAGGCCATATCGTAAAGGTTTAAGCAAGGATAAGGCTATTACAGAAATAAAAGAATGCATCAATAAGCAATTTAACCGAAAACCGGTTGAAGCATTAATTGAACTTTATAATAAAGGCGAGATTTGAAGTGGCAGTTCAATCCTAAAATCACTCCCTTTTCCCAATTCGCTTTCCACTAATATTCTTCCGTTATGATTTTTGATGATTTCATGGGTGATGGATAGGCCTAAACCTGTGCCATGGTCTTTTTTTGTGAAAAAAGGATCAAAAATATGAGAGAGGTCCTTAGGATCAATTCCACAGCCGGTATCGGTAATTTCAATGATGATTTTGGAAGGGGAAATCCCGGTGATATGAGTAGTTACTGTTAATGTGCCCCCATGGGGCATGGCGTCGATGGCATTAAGGAATATATTCAAAAACGCTTGCCGGATTTGGTTGAAATCGATGTTGATAAGGGTATTTTTATTATTAAAAGATGTGTTTAGAGTGATTTTGTGGCCGATGATATCGTTGTTCAGGAATTCCAACGTCTGTTCAATAAGTTGACCAATATTTGTTGGCTCTAAATGAGGGATGGATGGTCGGGCATAACTCAGGAGTTCTTGCACGAGGCCGTCGATACGGTCTACTTCTTTATTAATGATCTTGGAGAATTTGAGTAAGAATTCTTTATCGTCAAGCTTAAAAGGGAGTTGTTCGCTAAAAGTTTTAATGGGTGTAAGGGGATTTTTAATCTCATGCGCCATGCCGCTGGCTAAGATGGCAATGGATTTCATGCGTTCTGATTGGGCGACTTCCTTACGTAATTGTTCATTTTCTTGGGCCATCTCCAGTGGAGTTGCTTTGAAGAAAGCGCGATCGATAAAATCTTGAATTTTGTTTTTAAGAGGTATAAAAATTATTGCAATAAGACTGGCCGTGATAATGGAAGCTGTTACATTTTGACCATGGATTGCTTGACTAAATATATGTTCGGATATCAAAACACAAATGAGAAATATTATTGTAATTATGGCAACTAATAATGAATAAATTAAGCTTCTACGAATAATGATATTAATATCCATAAGATTATATTTCAGGATAACAAAAGTCATTACTATCGGAAAGACGGCTACTAAGAAATTGCCGTAAGGATAGATATTAATTCCAAATATAGGAAGAAAATTAGTTAAGCCACCAGCGTAACCAATGCCTGAAGAAATGAAGAAATATTTTATTTTGTTTTTTTCTTCACCCGAACATGTTTGGATCTTTTTATAAGCAAGTTGATAATTATAAATAATAGACGCTACCCAAAGAAAAATGAAAATGATATAAATAATTGAGGGATTGGTGAGGTAATAAAATGAATTAAACATAAATTTCACATGAGAAATCATATGGTTAGTAAATAATGCTAAAAGAAATAAAAAGCCTATTAGATAAATGTTAACAATAAAACGTTTATTTTTGTTTTCTAAGAAATATTGGCAAAAATGAAGCAAAAATATTGGTATACAAGTGACGCCGATGTGCCCTATTTTAAACCAAAGTAGTGCAGATTGCGGATCGTGTGCTGATCCTGTTTTGTAAGCGCCCAATCCCCACAAGCTGATGGCAATTAAGAAATATATCCATAGCCTATTGGCAAAGACCTTGGGGGCTTTGATTAATACGAATATACCTAAACTTAGGTTGGTTATTAAAATTAAAAGTCCTGACAACGCAAAGGGGGTCATGTTGGGCAGGTGCTCTAAGCAATGATGTAAGAGGGGAGACTAAGTCCCCAGGTTCTTCTTCACCGTCTCCAATATTTCCTGCGACTTGAACGGCTTTACGATATAGCCGCTGGCGCCGAGACGGCTGGCTTCGGCCGCGGTCTCCACTGATTTGTATCCGGTGACCATAATGATCTTAAGGTGGGTGTGTTTCTTTTTTACTTCCTGCAGGACATCAAGACCGTTTATCTCGGGCATTTTGATGTCTAAAAGCATGAGATTGATGTCTTTGCTGTGTGACAAAACTTCCAGGGCGGTTGTGCCCGAATCAACAGCGATAAGATTGTAGTGGTCCCCCAGGACGGCTTTCAAGGATTCGCGAACTCCTTCTTCATCATCGCAGATAAGGATCTTAGGAATTGACATGCAGGCATTCCTTTCTGCCAAAAGGCCTGTTTTAGGCCGGCGGCATGTCCCGCTCTTGCGTTCGGCAAGAATGCAGTGGGACGGCTTGATGTTTGATTAGAGCGAGACGGGGGTCCCTACACAAATAAGCTTAAGCGCTCCTTTCCCTATATTACGGAAATAATGCGGCAAAGAGCCGTCGAAATAAAGCGTATTGTATTTATGTAACGTAAAAACCTGGTCGTTGATGTTCACTTCAGCCCGGCCTTCCAGTACAAAAATAAATTTTTCTGTCCCGCCGCGGGCCTGTTCCTTGTTGGTCTTACCGTCTTCCTCGATGCGTACAAGGGTGGGCATCATTTTTTTGTTCATGACATTTTTGGTCAGAATCTCAAATGAAGCTGCTTCGCTGTGGGTGAAGATGTCTGTATTTTTATCGGTGCCGAGATCGATGATGGCATTTTCCTGGGTCAAGCCCTTGTAAAGCTCAGTGACATCGATCCCCAGGGCCTTGGCTATCTGGATGTGGGACTCAAGGGTACCCACCATTTTCTTATTTTCAACACGGCTTAAGGTGGCCATTTGCACACCGCTTTTTTCCGAAAGCTCGGTCAATGACATTTTCTGGGCCTTGCGAAGGGCCTGCAATCGTTCTCCTATATACATATGAAATCCCCTTTTTTATGTTATTTGGATGTCCAAAATAAACATAACTATTGGATTTAAGTCTATCATTATTTGATTAATTTACAAGCAAAATCAATAGTTAGTTATAAGTCAAAATATTAATTGACTAATTATCAATTTACATTTATACTGCTTTCAATAACTTCAACAAGTAATTGACCCCTACACGCCGGGAGGCGCATATGTCCGTCGAAACATTAAATGTCAAGGTCATCAAGATCCATCGCCTCCAAAATGACAGCCGGGTGAAGGCTTTTGTGGATTTGGGGATCAATGATGCGCTTCTGATCAAGGGGGTCAGGATCGTAAAGGGCAAAAAGGGGCTTTTTGTAAGCATGCCCGTTACCCAGGGCAAGAACGAGCGCTGGTATGAGCGGGTGCGTTGTTTGAACCAAGATGTCCGTTCCCTGATCGCCAAGAAAGTTTTGGATGCTTACAGTGCCTGAAGGTGAGGATTAATTAAAATGACATTATATTTACACCTATTATTATATTATTCGAGCGTCCACTGACTGGAGATAGAACGCTTAAGGTTTCCGGAAAAACTTAAGCTACGGGGGCTATCTGATGGTCAATGCCGAACTTAAACCGCCGGGCGCTTGAATAATATTATTTAAAAGGAGAAGCCGGATGAAAAAACTCGTTAAGAAATTTAATTACAAGGGCGAAAAGTACGAGATCATGCTGATCAAGCGGTCGGATGGGATCTATTTCCTTAAGGATTTTAATGGCAAAATGCCGTTTAGCCCATTTTATCATTGTGTGCCTGATGTGGGCTTCATCGATATCAATGAAATAGACGCCAGACTTGAGCAGCCCATGTTGAAATACCTTATTGCCCAATCTGAAAACGGTGTGCGCTTTTGGGCCGACAACAAGAAAGAGCTCCTGGGCTACACGCCTAATTAATCTCACCCTTTTGATTTGACTTCACCGAATGCCTGCGTTACGATATTAGCCAATGCTCGACAAACTCCGGTCTCTTTTCAAGCCCAAAATGGTGCAGAAGCACATCAAGGTCCTGGTCATCGAGGATAACGAGGTGGACCAACGCCTGGCTTGTGCGGCCATTGAATACGGCGGTTATACCGCCTTTAAGGCCTCTGACGGTAAAAGCGGCTTTGAACAGGCCAAGGAGCATCAGCCTCATTTGATCATTCTTGACTATAATTTACCGGACACCAAGGGTCCGGATCTTTGTAAGCTCTTGAAAGCGCATATGGATACAGAGAAAATACCGGTCTTGTTCTTGACCAGTATGACCGGTCCGGAACATGTGATTAACTGTTTTGAAGGTGGCGAGAATTATTTGGCCAAACCTATTTCCATCAAAATGTTATCGAAGCAAATCGATCTAATGCTTAAAGACGTTAAAAAATAGACCCCCCGTATGTTAGATTTAAAATTCATCCGCGACAATACCCAAAAAGTTAAAGCCGGCCTGGCTGCCAAACGAGTCACTGTCGACTTGGAAGCCCTGTTACAGTTGGATTCCCGACGCCGTCAACTGATATCCAAAATAGATGAACTAAAAGCCAAAAAGAACGCGGCCAATGATGATATCAGTCTCTTGATCAAAGAAAAAAAAGACCCTAAACCCTTTATTGCCTCGATGAAGACCATTGCTTCCCAAATTGACGGTCTTGAGCCGCAGGTCAAAGAGCTGGATGGAGAGATACAGAATATTCTATTGTTTATTCCCAATATGCCCCATGATTCTGTCCCTCAGGGCGGACCGGAAGCCAATAAGGTCGTGGCGGGTTGGGGAGACAAGCCGGTGCTTAATTTTAAACCCAAGACGCATATCGAGGTCGCTGAGAGTTTGGACATCATCGATTTTAAGCGGGGGACAAAATTAAGCGGTTCGAATTTTATTCTTTATAAGGGCCTTGGAGCAAGGCTGGAGCGCGCTTTGTACAATTTTATGCTGGATCTGCATACCAGTCAGCACGGTTATCGCGAAATGTCGCCGCCGGTCTTGGTCAATGCCGCTTCCATGACATGCACCGGCCAGCTGCCTAAGATGAAGGACGATATGTATCATTTGCCCAATGATGACCTTTACCTTATTCCTACCGCCGAAGTCCCTGTTACCAATATCCATCGGGATGAGATGCTGAGCGAAGAAGACCTTCCTTTATATTATACTGCTTATACCACGTGTTTTCGTCGGGAAGCAGGGTCCTATGGCAAGGACACGCGGGGCCTGGTGCGTGTCCACCAGTTTGACAAGGTGGAATTGGTCAAATTCGTCAAACCCGAAAGCTCTTATCAGGAGCTGGAGTCCCTTTTGGGCAATGCCCGTCGTGTTTTTGAGATCCTGAATATACCTTACCGTGTCCTGCTTTTGGCAAGCGGCGACTTGAGTTTCGCGGCCGCCAAATGTTATGACATCGAGGTATATGCGGCAGGATTGGACAAGTGGCTTGAGGCTTCTTCCTGTTCGAATTTTGAGGATTTCCAGGCCAGGCGCGGCAATATTTCCTACAAAGGCAAAGACGGCAAGAAAAAAGGTTTTGTGCATACTTTGAACGGCTCCGGTGTTGCCTTGCCGCGCACCATGGTGGCGATCCTGGAAAATTATCAGACAGCCGAAGGCAAGGTGGTCATTCCCGAAGCCCTGCGTCCTTATATGGGCGGCTTGGAGATCATTTCATGAAAGACATTTTATTGGCAACGTTGAAGATCGTGGTCTTTCTGCTGATCCTGCCTTTGATCGCCGCTTCCTTCATTGCTTTTCAGAGCCAAATACTCTCCCTGCCAGTGAATAAAGAAGCCTGGGTGCTTTGGGGCGCCGGCACCTACGTTGCCTTGAACCTCTTTGTTTATAATTTTGAGAATGTATACACCTTCGGCAATTCACTCGTCGAAAAAATGGCGCCTTTTTTCAAGGCGGCAGGTTACATCGTGCCCATCTATACCATTTTTTTGATCATCCTTTATCTTATTGCGATGCTTTTCGGTCGCGCCACTGTCTTGCAGCCGTATTATTTGTTCGCCCTGGCTTTTTCGATCACCATGCATTTGGTCCTCACCGCGCATGTGATCTATGAGGCTGACAGCGGTCCTTTTAAAGCGCATTACCTGATCACCTTCGGTGCCATCCTCATCGTCAGTTTGTTCATCATCTCCCTATTGTTGGCATGGGCGATCCCTGAATATTCCCTGATCGGTTTTGTCAAATCCCTGGCTTCACAAACCACACATCTTTATAAAACCATCTATAAGTCCCTTTTTGTTGAGTGAAATTTGACGCAAATAGGCTTGGATGTTAATAAAATATCTTGCCCGGTGCTATCATAATAATATGAAGAAGGGATTTAGTTTGATTGGATTGATCGTTGTATTCCTTGAGGCCACGTTCGTGTGTTGGCTGATGGTGCATGTCTATAGTTATCTCATATCGTTGATCTCCAGCGCAGATAGTTTAACTATTCTCGACT
>CAZFON010000036.1:0-10418 GCA_964520185.1 uncultured Planctomycetales bacterium
AGGTGCCTGCCACCATCCTTTCGCGCTGCCAGCGTTTTGATTTCAAGCGTATCCCCATTGAGATCATCATGGATAACCTTAAGAATATTTGCGTCAAGGAAAACTTGAAGGCCAACGAAGAGGCGCTTTTTGCCATTGCCAAAGCGGCCCAGGGAAGCATGCGCGATGCCCTGAGCATCCTGGACCAGTTAAGCGCGTTAAGCGACAAGGGTATCGATGCGGCCGACGTGTTCTCGATGCTGGGGATGGTGGAGATTGAGTACCTGTTTGATCTGACGGACGCGTTGATCGCGCGATCCTGCCTCAAGGCCTTGGAAGTTTTCAACCAGATCATTGATCGCGGAAAGGACATCAAGCAATTAGGTAAGGATTTGACCGAACATTTTAGGCATTTGATGATCGTGAAAGTGGGAGGAGTTAGCTTAAACGGAATGATCGATTATCCGGCAGGCGTCAAACAGCGCCTGGCGGCACAGGCTGAGAAAATCACCATTGCCGGAATATTGAAAGCCATCGAGCTTTTTATCGAGGCCCAGGAAACTTCCAGGGTCATGGAGAGCTTGCGCATGCCGTTGGAAGTGGCTTTTGCCAAATTGACTTATGGCGGAGCAACGGGCGTTATTGCCTCTACGCCGACTGTAGCCGTATCTGCAGCAGGTGCCAAGGTTATCTCCAAGGTCGTGTCGACACCTGCGCCATTGCCCAAAATGTCTGTCATCAAGGTAGAGACCATGGAAGAATTAAAGGCCCATTGGAACGAATTGACGCATGAAGTTTCCCGCCGAAAAATGGCCCTGGCCACTTATTTGCAGGAAGGCGCGCCGCATGAGTTTAAAGCCGGCCGTTTGACCATCGGTTTTCCGAAGGAAAGCTCTTTTGCCAAGGATTATTTGAACACCAAGGAAAATGTGAGATTCATTGAAGGGGTATTTTCGGAGAAATTGAATACAACCATAGTTGTCAGCTATAAAACAGCGGAAAAAGAAGAGGCTGTGGTAAGGCAACAAGAGCCGGTGGTCAAGAGCGCCTTGGAGATGTTCGGCGGCAAGGTCGTTAAAGAATGGCCTAACGCGCAAAAATAAACCATGTATCCTAAAATAATCGAGAATTTAATAGAACGCTTAATAAAGTTACCTGGCATTGGCCGCCGCAGCGCAGAGCGCATCATCTATTGGATGCTTGCCCAGGATGCTAAAGATGTTAAGGCCCTGGCTGATTGCATCCAGCAACTTAAAGAGGGCTTAAGGTTTTGCAAGCAATGCAATCATTTAAGCGAGCAGGAATTATGTCTGATCTGTGCAGACTCTAATCGCGATCATAAAACAATTTGTGTCGTGGAAAGCCCCAAAGACCTTTTGGCCATTGAACGTACCGGCAGCTGGCGGGGTATCTATTACGTGTTATTAGGGAACATTTCACCGGCAGAGGGGCGTGGTCCTGATGAGCTTAAGACCCCGAAACTGATCGCGCGTATCAAGGAAGAAGGGATCACGGAGGTCGTGATCGCCACAGACCCTGATGCAGAAGGAGAGATGACAGCCCTGTACCTGGCCAAGCAATTAAAAAGTTTGGGAGTGCGTGTCAGCCGTATCGGGTTGGGGTTGCCCGTCGGCTCTGCAGTGGAATATGTGGACATTTCGACCTTGGCCATGTCCATGAACTCCCGTAGATTGGTTGACTTCTAAAAGAGTTTAAGTATAATATCCCTGTTTAAAAATTTTATTCCCCTGTAGCTCAGTCGGTAGAGCAGCGCGCTGTTAACGCGCTTGTCCGAGGTTCGAGCCCTCGCGGGGGAGCCAATGTTGACGCTTATGCGAACACCGCATAGGCTTTACAGAAAAGCCTCATTCTTCGTCAGGAATGGGGCTTTTTCTTTGTTGAGGAATAAAAGTTATATTTTGCCGTCAACGTCGGAATTCGAAGTTGACGCGGTGCGAACATCCGTATTTGACAAGATGAAAGATAAAGCGTATAAAACCATAATAAAGTTGCGAGATGTGGCGCGGGAATTTCGTGATAATTGTCTCCGGGGGATCAATGCAAAAGAACATTTCTAAAATTAAATTTTGGTTTGGGATAAGTTTGCTTGCAGTTTTATTTATTTTCTTCTATGGGCAAGCACTGAGAGAATATATTCTGACTTTAGTAATTCTTTTGATTGCAGGGCTAATTTGTAAAGAAGCTCGAGAAATATGGACAAAGGGTAGAGGTATTAAAGATGATTTATTCCTCGCGTCTGCAGCTATTGTTATTACTATTTTAATTTTTGTGCTTCAAAGTTTACAGGCCATACAAGATATAAATAATACATTGCAAGCTACAAATAAATACAACTGCAGTGTCGCGCAAGAGTTAAAAAATGAAATCCTAAGTACAAAAGAAGTAAATAATATTTCTCCTAGAATCAAAAGGCGTTATGCAACAGAATTATACAAAACCCATATTGATTATTTATTAAAAAAGTTTGATAGTAAAAAATCTGAGGTTATTTTTGAAACCATAGGAAATATGGATGAATCGAACAGATTTCTTGATTTGAGTTTGTCTAATTTTTATGAGTTTCCTAAGAATTTATTAAATTCGAGTGGGAAAACTGATTTTCTAGTTTCTTTTGACGCTTATGCCAAAATTGGTAAAATATATGATAATCAAATCTTAGATTTATCCCGAAATGTATTGTCTGGATTGAAGAAAATTGATTCAGCATTACGCAGCACTGACTTATGTATTGAACAATAGCCAATTGGGAACGTAGGTACATAAAAGTATATTAAAACGGTTAGAAAAAATTAAAGGAATTTATGAAAAAATTATTAGTAGTATTAACATGTTGGGGGTTAGCTGGTTGTGGTACCACTGGTATTATTAAGGTTTCGCCAGATACGTATATGATTTCTAAAGAGAGATGGGGTTTTAGTACGGTAGGCATTAAAGCCGATGTTTTTAAACAAGCGAATGATTTTGCCTCTTCTCAAGGGAAGGTTATGATACCGTTAACGTTTAAGGAGTCGCCAGTAGCGTATGGACACTACCCAACTGTTGAGTTACAGTTTCGTGTTGTAGATAATAATGACCCTGAAGCACATAGAGCAGCACTTGTTCCTAGACCAGACATAGTAATAGATAAGACAGAGAAAGTTTCTGCAGACGTTACCAATAAAGATATAACCAATAAGCAGCCTGATCTATATACAGAGTTGACCAAATTAGATGATTTACGTAAGAAAGGGATTCTTACAGAGGCTGAGTTTCAAGCACAAAAGAAGTTGCTACTTGAGAAGCAGCAGTAAACTTAGTTTTCTGTTTTACCAAGTGAGTATAGTAGGATTTTTTTGATAATATAATTCCTTATATTATTTTAGAAAGGGATATGTAGTCGTGATTAACCAAGAAATGAATCTCTCAGTATGCTTTACAGACCTCTCCAAAAAAATATTTGAAGGCACAAAATATCATGCCTCAGATGAGGAAATTGCAAAATTGGCTGCTAACATTGCTCTTTTAAGAAAACGAGGGCTTGAAAGATTAAATTGTCGTCTCATGGATGGTGGCAGGAAAGTTTGGGATACTTTTTCAGAGCACAATTTTGCAACAACACTTCTTCGTTACCATTCTGAGGAATATCCAATCAACTATGAACCTTCTGAGTTTCAACGTCCTCCAGATTTTAAAGTTTTCATTGGGGGAGTGTCGTATTGGATTCAAATGAAGAGATCATCAAAATTGGAAGAAGAAAATAGACACGATAAACTTGTGGCAGAAATTAGAAGGGGTTGTGAAAATATAAAAGTTTCCAAGTTTTTTGGTTTAGATCTGTCCGAAGATTTTAAAAAAGATGATATTAAAGGATTATTGAGTTTTATGGAGGAGCATGCTTCAAGTTCAAATGAAGATATAGAATTCTGTTTTCCTGATGCCGAATCGCAAAAAGCGGCAGTCAAGTTTTGGATACCTCCTAAAACCAATTTGGCCCACCTAACACTGGGCTTTGATGGTGGTATGGGTATAGTGAACGTAACTGGTCTTGCCGAAGCCCAAATTAAAAATAGTTTTATTAAGGCTGCAAGTGCATTCGAATGGGATATGGATTTGCATAACATAAATCTCATTGCGATTGATTTACAGGAAAAAGATGATATCGACATTTGCGATGCCATATTCGGAACAGAATTTGATTTTTTTCAAGGAGACCACCATCGCTGGAGTAGAAAGAATGATGGTTTTTTTCATAACAGTGATTTTCAAAGCAAAGTGGCGGGGATAATCGGAGTGCGACGAAAAGAGCAAAGCCCTGTCACTGATTATAATTTAATGCTATTCGTAAATGATAATTTTAAAGATCGTCTTGAAGATATGAATAAGTTATTGCCATTTAGTAAAATAATTTATCATCATATGAGACCATCAATGGGCAATGGATATTTTTAGGATATGGTATATCTATCCTAAAATGATTTTTGTGCCTCGGCTACGAATTCTTTGCATTTTCACAACTAATTGAATCTCATGATGTTCTGATAAATCTCTACGGGTTCGCACCGCGTCCCGCTCGGGGAGCTTTTATAAGTCCGTTGTAACTAATTGCAATTTGGTTAGTTATAACGGACTTTTTTTGTTCGTATTTCTATCAACTTTAACAAAAAAGTTCGAGATTATACCAAGGTACCATTGTTTAGCCCCTATATAAAATATTACACTTTAAATAGAGGTGATGATGCTTATGGTTAAAGAACTACCGTTGGGAGAAAGAAATAATATCAGGTATTGCATGACATCCCAAAATGTCAGTGAAGTTGAGAATATATTTAAAAAAATCTGTGGAAGCAATGAAGATTTATTCATTCTCAATATTCATTTGGCGGTCTTTTTTCAAGAAAAAAATTACGAGTTGGCTATGGATGAAGTGACCGCAGCTATCGATAAATTTGATAGGGCAGAATATAGGGCATATTTAATTTTGAGACAAGGCCAGATCAGTGAATTTCAGGGAAATTTTAATGGGGGATTAAGATTTTATTATCATACTCTAGCTATTGGCAAATGGCCTTTGTATGTCCGTTATTATTTATGGAATAAAATTGCTTTTTGTTGGCTGCTTAAACAAAAATATAAATCTGCCGAGATGTGCTACCGCAAAGCCATCAAGCTTGATCCTAAACGTTGGAATGCTTGGAAAAGTTTAGGTGGCAGTCTTGAGCGTCGAGGTAAATTGATCGAAGCCTTGCAGTGTTATTTTCAAGCAATTCTTTTATTTAGGAGAGATCGAGAATATATCTTTCATGATTAATTAGCCTGTTATAAAACCAGTTCACTTGGGTTAGTTTTTCCATAACCCACTGTGGCTTTAAAAGTTGCAGTGGGTTTTTATTTAATTTATACTGTAATTAAATTGGAGCACAGTATATTACTTAATATGAAATTACAAAGAACAACCAGCCCTTTTATTAGTGTTAAAAGTTCATTGATCCATGGCAGAGGAGTCTTTGCCAAGAAAAACGTTCCTAAAGGAACAAAAATCATTGAATATGTGGGTAAGAAAATTACTAAAAAGCAGGCTGAAGAATTAGTAACTATTTCCATAAACCGTCACAAGAAGGACAAAACTGTCGGGGCGGTTTATATTTTTGAACTTAACAAAAAGTACGACATCGACGGGGACGTGCCATACAACACTGCCCGGCTTATTAACCACTCTTGTGATCCTAACTGTGAAGTTGAGAACATTCGTGGAAAAATTTGGATCATTGCTTTAAAAGACATCGCTCGAGGAGAAGAGATTTTCTATAATTATGGTTATGACTATGAAGATTTTGAAGACCATCCTTGCCGTTGTAAAACCAACCGTTGTGTCGGGTATATCATGGCCGAAGAGCATTGGCCAAAATTAAAAAAATAGCCATGTTGAGCGATTTGGATATTAAATAATGCTACAACTTTTGGTCAACCGATGTAGTAAGCTGCTATTACATTTTAGTAATTTATCCAGGCTTTCATCATCCCTACAGAGAAAGTTATTTTTCTTCTATATCAAAAAGATATTTTGTATTAAGCCAAAGGCCGAAGAGAGGGCTTTAGTTGTTTATTATTCTGAATTAATTTTAATGAACTGCAGAAATACAAAAGAAGGCTCCCATGAGCTGATAACACAGCTCCCCGGGGGAATTAATATTATATCCAGGGAATACCCGAGTAGTGATATTGAGGTTTTTTATCAGATTTGGAAGGAAAGACAATATCAGCCGGTCGTTGATTTAATTAACAACACAACGGGTAATAAAGGATTTTTAAGGATAATCGACGCCGGAGGGAATATAGGTTGTACAGGGCTTTACTTAAAGAAGCAATTCCCAAATTCGTGCATCCTGATATTAGAACCCGAAGCTTCTAATTTTGCATTATTGGAGAAAAATATAAACCTGAATAAATGTCAGGGGACGGTCCTTTTAAATGCAGGTCTTTGGAAAAATGAAGCTTATCTTGAGGTCAAAAAAGATTTTAGAGATAAAAAAGAGTGGACTTATTATGTGAAGGAGGTTCCGTACCCTACTAAATTAAAGGGGTTTGGAGTTTTAGATTTAATGAAGAAATATAAGTGGGAATATATTGATCTTTTCAAAATAGATATTGAAGGCGGGGAAAGGTATCTTTTTGAAGATGAAAACCAAGCGAGATGCTTTTTATCAAAGACTAAATTTATAGCAATAGAAATTCATGATGAGTTTGATATAAGGAATAAGATCGATAATTGTCTAAAAGATAATGGCTTTGATTTTTTTGTAAATGGGGAATTGACAATAGGTAAGAATAAGAATTTTGCTTAATATCAAAGCAGGGAGTTAGGTGTAATTAATGATCTATGATGTGATTATCGTCGGTGCCGGAGCGGCAGGTTTGATGACGGCCATAACTGCTTCGAAGGGCGGTTTGCGCGTTCTTTTGCTGGAAGGGCAGGCAAAGGTCGGCGCAAAGATTTTAATGTCCGGCGGCACCCGCTGTAATGTCACCAACAAAGCAGTGGTTGAAAAAGATTACAATAGCCGGCAGATCATTTATGTGCGTAATATATTGCGTTCTTTCAATAACGAACGCACCTTGCGGTTTTTTAAAGATGATCTGGGTGTCGATCTGATACTTGAGCCTACCGGAAAATATTTCCCTTCGACCCATTCGGGCAAAACTGTTCTTGATGCATTTTTGAAAAAGATCAAGTCCTGCGGCATTACACTTTTAACCGGGCATAAAGTCAAAGCCATGACTGCCGGGAAACATGGATTCACTGTCATCGGAGAAAGTTTCCACTTTGAAGCCAAGAACGTTGTCCTGACCACCGGCGGATTATCGTATCCTTCCAGTGGCAGTGATGGAACAGGATTTAAGCTGGCACAATCCTTCGGTCATGATGTGATCGAAACCACTCCCGCCCTTACGCCGTTAATGACAGAAGATGATGATTTCAAATCTTTGTCCGGGGTCACCATTGAAGCACAACTGACGTTTATATCCGAAGGCAAGAAATGT
Organism: uncultured Planctomycetales bacterium; assembly: GCA_964520185.1. Lineage (GTDB taxonomy): Bacteria > Omnitrophota > Gorgyraeia > Zapsychrales > Fredricksoniimonadaceae > JABDGZ01. The sequence goes on from CAZFON010000036.1 coordinate 7,519, forward strand.
TTTTGCCAACGCGATGGTTTTCTTTTTACGCATTTTGGTTATTCAGGCCCTGTCGCTTTGGACATCAGCCGCCATTGGCTTAAAACCAAAGGCCCCAAGCAGATGATCATCAACTTTTTGCCGGATTATAATGAACATTCACTGCGAGAGTATTTATGTCGGACACGCGAAAACGCAGGGCACAAGACCATCAAAAACGTGTTGACCGATTTGATGCCAGAACGTTTGGTTGAAGTCATTTTGAAAAAAACAGGCATCGATGGCTCCGGCCCTCTCAATCAATTAGAAAAACAAGCCCGTCGGCGTTTGATGGACGCCTGCCTACAATATCCGTTAGAAGTTACAGGCGTCTATGGGTATAGTAAAGCAGAAGCTACTGCCGGTGGCGTTGATCTGGCTCAAATTAATCCTAAAACATTGGAATCACGGATCGTTCCCGGTTTATTTTTCGCCGGTGAAATGTTGGATGTTGATGGGCGTATCGGCGGGTTTAATTTCCAATGGGCATGGTCCAGCGGGCATGCGGTTGGAGAAGCATTGTGCAAGAGATAAAATGTTTATTAGACTTGTTCAATTTTGCAGTTAAGTGTAGAATTAGCCACCAATGAAGAAACGAAAGGATGTGTGAAATGGGAGACAAAAGTCCTCGTAACAAAGAAAAAAGAAAACCCAAAAAAGGCAAATAATTTTTATTCGAGCAGCATAGCCCCCTGAGATTTAATGATTTCAGGGGGTTTTGCTTCTTTTAATTCCTTTTACACAATTCATTTGACGATGCCGATGTGCTTATGTTAATAATATCAGAGCATGAACGCCCAGCGTCAAAATTTTTATCAAGCATTATCCACCCTGAATACTCTGCTTATAGCTGTTTTTATCCTTTCTTTAATTGATGTATTAAGCCTTTTTTTATTAAAATTTAATCTTCTCCTTAGCTTGTCAATTATCGGTTTTCTCAAGATATATGGCATGAGCGGGATCAGTGGTTCCATCCTAGAGACCATCAGCAGGGAGAAAATAGTATTTCAATTCCGGCGGATCCATCAGAATGCTAAGGATCTCTGGCCGGGGTTTCTGATCGTTTTTGTCATTATAACCCTCATTGATTTTGTTTTGTTGGTCCCGTTGCCTTCATTACGCACCTGTAGGCCGGTCTTTTTTAGCTTGCTTGCAGGTGCCGCAGCCTATGTGCTGGCCCTTTGGACGATCAACAGGAAATATATCAAGCCGCTGGGGATCCCGCGACGTGTTCCTAAGGTTAGTTTTAGATTTTTAATGGTAATGATCGGGGCCTTTATCTTGGAGTTAACTCTTGTTGGCGTTTTAGATTTTATTTATATAGGGGGCGTTTATTGGCGAAACATATTAGCTTTTATGCTTAATTATATTCACTTTTTCGAATTTATCTTTTGCTCATTGTATATTCTCAGTGATTATCCAGAAATCACAGAAAAGTTTAACGCCTCAAAGGAGATCTTTCTTATAAACCCCATACTCGGCGGGAATCTACGTGGTGTGGTATTGTCGATAGGCAGCCCCTATCCTCCTTTCTTTGTTGTATTGAAAGCATTGTCCCAAAAAACTTATAGATTCCGGGAATTCAACAGGGTCATATGGCATGAACGATATTATAAGAATGATGCCCTTGTTTGCATTACTTGTCTAACTCCGAATTGTTATGAGGCTTACAAAATTGCTAAAGAGTTCAAAAAGAGAGGCTCAAAAGTGGTCATGGGAGGTCCGCATGTGACTTTTTTGCCGGATGAGGCCTTGGCTTTCTGCGATAGTGTTGTCATCGGTCAGGCGGAAGGTGTTTGGGAAGAAGTGATACGTGATTATGAAAACGGAACACTTAAATTAAAATATAGCGAACCTGTGACCGAGGCTGATTACGGCAAGGTCCACGAAGAGCTTTTAAATTCTCCACCGGAGGTTGTTAGAGGTTTCTTAGAAACAATGCGTGGATGCAAGTTTCGATGTCATTTTTGCACGATCCCTGATTTTAACGTTGGACAGGTGCATATCCAGCCCATTAATGCTTTTGTTGATTTACTTAAAAAGATCAGGCCTCTGCATACTCCTGTTACATTCCTTGACAGTAATATTTATAACGATCCGGGGTACGCCAAACAACTTTTTGTCGCTCTAGAACCGTTAAAAATAAAATGGTCCGGCTCTTCTTCGATAGATATTGGCAAGAATAAGGAAATCCTTAAGTTAGCCCGTGACAGCGGCTGTTCTCAATTAGAGATCGGCTATGAAATAGCTACCGGTTCACTTGAGAAGAACCAGGGCGGTAAATTCGCCATGGCCCAAAAGTATGTAGAATATACTAAAAATATCAAGCAAGCGGGGATCAGCATCAGAGGGCAGTTCATTTTCGGGTTTGATTCAGATAAATTAAAGTCTTTGTTACTGCTTTGGAGGTCATGTTTTATCATTATGCCGCAGTTTACATCTGTTTCACTATTGACGCCATTGCCAGGCTCCGGGTTATATCAACAGATGCTGGCCCAGGACCGGATCATTAATTTGAATTGGCAAAGCTTCACCTGTTGTAAATTGATCGTACGCCATCCGTATTTGAACCCCAGCCTAATATCTATGTTTTTCCCTTGGGTCCAGGTCTTTTTTTCAATAACCACGTCTAGCTTCGGGCTCCTGATCTTGGCATTTATTTTTTTGTATCTAGGAATCAAGTTTATTGGATCCTTGCTTATATAAAGCCCCCAGGTTTTAAATTCTTGACCTGATAATTCGGTTCTGTTATTATTTTTTTATCATCAATCTACCGATCCTCCATCGGTGAAAGTTTAAAAATTACCCCTTAAATATTCCCCCCTTCCCCTGTACAACGAAAGGAAGGACTATGAGCTTAAATAACGTGAACATCATGGGTA
>CAZFON010000037.1:0-10391 GCA_964520185.1 uncultured Planctomycetales bacterium
TTTTAAAGAACAAGCTTTAGAAGCAGGGGCAGTGGGGTTTTTACAAAAACCATTTGAGGGCCACTATCTCCTTCATATGGTTAATCAAGTGTTTAATAAGACAAAATAAGGAAGATATTTATGAGAAATGAAATGTTATCAATTTATCAAAACAAACAATCAGACGAACCTTATTACCCAACTTTAAAGCAGTATGGATCGGAAATCAATAGGCTAACTGGAGATAGGAGAAAAATATGACAGTAAGAATATTACAAATTTTGGTTTGTACCGTTTCACTTGTTTCCCTTCAAGGGTGTTTTTCATTGCATAGTACGACCGTTCGTGACAATCCCCCTACGCAAACCACAACAGTTTATCACCATCCAGGGGATGAAACGGTAACGACAACTCATTAAAGAAAACTACCGAAGCAAAAGGGTAGGGGGTCTTCAACATCAAAACAGGAGAACGATATGGATGGTCAAATGGATAAAGTAAAAGGACGTGTTAAACAGGCCGTAGGTGACTTGACTCACAACAAGCGGTTAAAAACCGAAGGTAAGTTGGATGAGATCCGTGGCACTGTCAAAAATAATATTGATAAAGCGGCAGATACATTAAAAAAGCAGGTTTGAATTCATAAAGTTATGGAAGAAATTTGAAGAATAACCAACTCAAATAAAACGGAGAAAACTAATGTCTAATGAAACTTTATTGCTATTTGTAGTGATTGCTTTGGTCGTCTTTTCTTTGCCTAACTGGCCGTATAGTAAATCATGGGGATACAGACCAACAGGTGTCTTAACAGTTTTGTTAGTGGTCTTCATTGTTTGGGCCGTTGCAGATGGAAGGCCCTTATTTAGGCATTCATTAGGACATGATATTAGGGCAACGGGGCAAGATGTTGGAGATTCTGTAAGGCATGGCCTTAATAATTAAAAAAAATGATAAAAGAGAGCCCGAAATTCAAGAAAATTGTCGAAGAAGTCATGCACAAATATAAACATGGCCACTTAAAAAGTGGTAATAGCGGAAAAACTGTAAAAAATAGAAAACAGGCCATCGCCATCGGGCTATCCGAAGCTCGACAAAATAGTTAATACCAGCATCTTGATATATATTTTAAGAATTTTGGATTATACCTCGGTACAATTGATTCATTTTAGGCTTATCCTTAAAATACAAATAGTAGCGTTCTTCAATAAAGGATTGAAAAATGGATGAAGAAAAGAATGTTTGTGATCGGTGCGGGTATCTTGAATGCATTTGTACTTAAGGAATAGATCTTTGTATCTAAAACCGAAAGACAGGGGTCTCAAATCTTAGTAATCAAAACAGGAGAATGATATGAAGAAGTTTTTATTATTTGTATTACTTGGTTTATCTTTATCAGTATCATTAACGGGTTGCAATACGATCCATGGCGCAGGCAGAGACGTAGCGGATACGGGCCACAATATTGAACACGCCGCTAATTAGCATCTAAAGTATTGGATTTGCGCGTTCGAAAAAATGTTAATTGAGCGAGTTTCCGTACCTTCCACGTTCATAAACTTAGGTACTTTTTCGAACGCGCATTATTTTTAGGAGAGATTATGGCCAGGATAGGAGTTTTGATTGATAACAAATTTGAGGATTCAGAATACAGCAAACCTGCTAAAGCATACAGAAAAGCAAAACATGAACTTATTCATTTAGGGGTTAAAAAAGGAACCGTTAAAGGAGAAAAGGCGGGTTTGAAGGTAAAAGTAGAAAAGGCGGTAACCAATGTGGCTGTTGGTGATTTAGATGCTTTATTCATACCTGGTGGATATTCTCCAGACCAACTCAGGAGCCATGATGAAGTAGTCACTTTCGTGAAAAAATTTGCTGCAACAGGTAAACCCATTTTCTTCATTTGTCATGGTGCGCAGCTTTTAATTACTGCAGACATTTTAAAAGGACGCAGGGTTACAGGTTGGAAGTCAATTATTCAGGATATTAAGAATGCCGGTGCTGAGTATCTTGATGAGGAAGTGGTGGTTGATGGAAATTTTGTTTCGAGCCGGTGTCCTGCGGATATTCCGGTATTTATCGAAGCTTCATTGGATAAGCTTAAGTAATTAATATTAAAGGCAGTATTTAAGGAAGAAATTTATGATGATAAAACCAAAGATACATAAAGCGCTTAATAAACAAATAAATATGGAATTCAGTGCTTTTTATTCCTATTTATCCATGGCCGCGTATTTTGAGTCTCATCACTTGTCCGGATTTTCTGAGTGGTATAAAGTTCAATCAAATGAAGAATTAAAACATGCAATGAGAATATACGAATATATTATTTCTAGAGGCGAAAAAGTTATTTTAACGGCCATTGAAGCGCCGGTAACTGAATGGAAGTCTTTTTTGTCCGTTTTTGAAGCGGCTTATGCGCAGGAGTTAAACGTAAGTGACCGGATCAATGAACTTGTAGATCTTTCAAAAAGCGAACACGATCATGCCACGGAGGTCATGTTGCAGTGGTTTGTTACGGAACAAGTTGAGGAAGAGGACTCAGCCAACAATAATATCGAGAGATTTAAGTTCCTTAAAAATAACACAGAAGGGATAGAGGCCCTTGACCGGGAACTTGGTGCGCGAAAATTAACTTAATAATTTTATAGAAAGGATTTATATGGCATACACATTACCAAAACTCAATTATTCGTACGATGCTCTTAAGCCGCATATTGACGCCCGGACCATGGAAATACATTACACAAAACATCATCAAGCTTATATTGATAACCTTAATAAAGCCATCAAGGGCAAAGTTGATTTAGAAAGTAAAAGTGTTGAAGAATTGATATCTGATCTCAAAGTAGTGCCAGAAGATATCCGTACTCTCGTACGTAATAATGGTGGAGGCCACGCCAATCACTCTTTATTTTGGAAAGTGATCGGCCCCAAAGCTGGAGGTGAGCCTGTGGGTGAAGTCGCATCTGACATCGAGAAGACCTTTGGTTCATTTGATGCCTTTAAAGATAAATTCGCGCAAGCAGCTATGACACGTTTCGGATCTGGCTGGGCTTGGCTTTCGGTCGCTCGTGACGGCAAGTTAGAAATTTCCTCTACGGCAAATCAGGATAGCCCCGTTATGGAAGGCAAAACACCTCTTCTAGGGATTGATGTCTGGGAACATGCCTATTATTTACATTATCAAAATCGTCGTGCCGATTATATTGCAGCATTTTGGAATGTGGTCAATTGGAAGGAAGTTGAGCGGATTTCGGAGAGCTTATCTAGTGTTAAAAAGTAATGGATCAATTATAAAGTCTCAGCCTTTTTTACCCAGCAATATTCGTATAATTTAATTAACTAATCTGTCCAAACCTCGTTGATCTCAGCGACTGGGTCGGTGTCAACGTGCGTGAAGGAATGCGGCTTGACGTCGAATTTCTTATGGGTGGGATGATGGATCTGCTGCACGATGCTCTGGGCCAGGGACTTACCGATGGTTTTGATGGAGCTCAAGTGGCCTTCCGTAGTTGTCTTTAGATCTGCGATCGTATGATAGCCATGCTTAAAGAGGATGCGCGCCCGGATACGGCCTACACCTTCCAGGCCGGCCAACTCCAGTAATTCATTTTTGATCCCGTAACGCACCCGGCGCCGCAGTTCTTCCAGTTCAAAGGTCAGTTGTTTATAGTGAAGCAGTTGGGCGACCATGCCCGCGGCGTAAAGCAGCCATCCGGCGGATTCCACATGGCGGTAAATATCACCGGGCCCTACGTTGAAATCATCGCACATGGTCTCTTCCTTTTCCTCTTCGATCCAGCGGGACCATAACCACATGGTTTTGATCGTGGCATAATACGCGTAGGCATCCTGCAGCATGGAAAGATCCTGGGGCGTTATGATCAATTCGCCCTCGATCTTGTTCGCCAGATTCTCCAGTTCCTCGTAATCGCTCTTGCCCACACTTAAAAGTTCACTGTCAGGACAGCAGGTGAGCATGTGCAAAAGGCCGTAGGTGGAAATTGATTTGCCTTCATGGACCTTGGTCAGGCCTTCGCGCAAAATGAGGCTGGTCACAGGATCGATGTAAAGGCGGCTGGTGATGTTGCCAAAAGGGGTGGTGAAATATTTAAAGCCGCTTTTGTCGATAAAGCCTTTTTTGTGCAGGAAATCGAAGATATCGCTGACCATGCTGACTAAATTATTCCCTTGTTTCTGGTAAGAAAGGAAGGTGTGGTTCAGGAAATCAAACATGCTGTTGACATCATGCACATAACCCGCGGCGATAGAAGAGAGGATATGGATGCGCATGGCTGATTCAGAACCGAGCTTCGAGGTCACGGGTTCAGGTTTGGCCAGGATGAAGCGTTCGAAAAGCGTATTTTGTTCCGAAAGGGATTTGGCCATGAGCACCGCCTCCCCGTAGTCATCATATTGGGGGCGTCCGGCGCGGCCGGCGCATTGCTTGTATTCCGAGATGGAAATGTATACCGATCCCAGGCCGCTGGCATAACGTTTGCAGTCGCGGATGATGGCGCGTCTGGCCGGAAGATTGACACCGGCCGCGAGCGTTGGTGTCGAGCAGATGACCTTGATGATATTCCTTTTAAAATGGTCTTCGATCAAATGGCGTTGCTTGGGAGTGAGTCCCGCGTGGTGAAAGGCACAGCCGTGTTTGACGATATCCGCCAATTTTTTGCAGACCTTGGTGGCCGCGTGGTCTTCGCTGATCTCAAGGGAAAGCTTATTAAGGATCTCTTTTTCTTCGTCTTTGAGCAAGCCCGTGACCGAATGGCATAATTCACGCGCCGCCGCCTGGGCGCTGCGCCTGGAATTAACAAAGACCAAAACCTGCCCGCCGCCGCGCAGGGTGTCCATGGTAAGTTTGTTCAGATCTTCGTCAGCCTCTTCCTTGACCAGACGGATGGAATCATTGTTGAACATGATCCTTTCATTAAAGTATACGCCTTCTTTGAGAGGGATAGGACGCCAATGGCTCAAGGCTAGGTTCGCATTCAACCAGCCGGCCAGCTCTTGCGCATTGCTGATGGTCGCACTGAGGGCCAGGATCTGGATATCCGGTTTTAATTGCTTGATGCGGGCTGTGAGGATCTCCAGGGTCGGTCCCCGGGATTCATCATCGATAAAATGGATCTCATCAAGGACGATCACGGATAAAGAATTGATCAGCCATCCGGCCTTGGAACGAAGCAGGGAGTCAACCTTCTCAGCCGTGGCGATCAGGATCTGATAGCGGTCCAAATATTTGCTGGGGGAATCAAGGTCTCCGGTGGCAATGCCGATCTTGATGCCCAGAGATTCATATTTTTTTCTAAAGTCATTGTATTTTTCACTGGCCAGGGCCTTAAGAGGGGCGATGTATAACGCTTTACCGCCTTCCTGGAGGATGGATTTGAGCATGCATAATTCGGCGATCAAGGTCTTGCCTGCAGCCGTAGGCACAGCCATGACCAGGTTCTTTTTATCCAATACCCCTTTACGGATGGCCTCAGCCTGCGGGGGATGCAGGGTGGTGATCCCAGAGGCTGTCAACACATCAATAAATGACTGCGAGAAGGAGTGCTTGATTAAAAGTTCTTTGAGGTCCATTCTTGATTTTGTAACATAAATTATGGTGACACACAACTTAATTCATTAAGCATTTATAGTGACATAATTGCCGGGGTATTGTGCCTTGGCGCTTATTGTAGTAGAATCTATACTCAATAATTAATAATGAATGATTATTATGCGTATTGTTATTCAACGAGTAAAGGAAGCACAGGTCAAAGTCGCAGGCAAGACGATTGGCCAGATCGGCCGTGGATTGCTGGTTTTCTTGGGTGTCGGGCAGGGCGACAGCCGCCTGGGTGCGGAATATCTGGTAAAAAAAGTTACGGAATTACGCATTTTTGAAGATGAACAGGGTAAAATGAACCTGTCATCTGCAGAAGCGGGTGGGGCATTTCTGGTTGTTTCTCAATTCACCTTGTACGGCAACTGTGATAAAGGCCGCAGGCCTTCTTTTGACCAGGCCGCTGATCCGGCGCAAGGTGAAGAGCTGTATAATTATTTTGTGGCGCAATTAAAAGCCGCGGGTGCAAAAGTCGAGACAGGACAATTCAGGGCTATGATGGAAGTTTCCCTGATCAACGATGGTCCGGTGACATTCGTTGTTGACAGCAAATAAATATGACGGCCATCATTGATACTCATGCGCATATCGACGAGCTCGAAGATCTATCCGGCGCCTTAAGCCGTGCCTCTTCGGCCGGGGTCAGCGATATCGTGGCCGTGAGTGTTGATCTTGCGTCGATGGAGAAGTTGGTGGCCATCGCCTCCCAATATACGGCACCTAAGATACATGTAGCATTGGGCGTCCATCCCGGTAAAGTAGATCCAAGCGTTGCAAAGCAGGCTTTTGATTTTATGCGCGCCCACATCAAGATAGCTTGTGCCATCGGAGAAACCGGCCTGGATTATTGGTATAAATGGGTGCGTAAGGACGAAGAACAGCGCCGGAAACAAAAAGATTCTTTTGAGTTTCATTTGGGCCTGGCGAAGGAATTTGACCTGCCCATTGTGATTCACAGCCGCGGCGCTTGGGCCGATTGCCTGGAGATGGCCAAGGCCTCCGGCGTCAAGCGCGCTTTGTTCCACTGGTACAGCGGCCCGGTGGATGTGCTTGAGGGAGTTCTAGAAGCTGGTTTTTATGTGTCAACCGGCCCAAGTGTCGCTTATAGCCCTGAATCACGTCGGGCCATGACCCATGCCCCCCTGGAAAGGATCCTGGTTGAAACGGACACGCCGGTCACCTACAGGGATGGAGAAATTCCCTTTAAGTCCGAACCCAGGGATGTGATCAGGTCCTGGAAGGCCCTTGCAGAGTTAAAAAATTTGGATGAACAAACAACCTTAGGACAATTGAATAAGAACGCAAAAGAGTTCTTTAGGATCTGATATGAAAAAAAAGATCATTTGGATGTTTTACATTTTAGTCGGCCTGCTTACCGGCTTTTGGATCTGGAGCCAGCGTCCGGGCCTGGCCATAGACCGGGTTTTCCCATCCCAGCCGCTGATTTTTGCGCGCCTGGCCAATGTGGAGAAGCATGTCAACCAATGGGTCAATTCGGATTTCGGTAAAAATATAGCGGCCATTGATCTGCCTGAAGTGTTGAGCCGCAATAATTTTTCTTCCAAAGATGTCAGCGACCTGAAACATTGGCAGGAGAACCTTGCGGGGTTCTGGAACAATCCTTTGATCAAGAAGTTTTTAAGCAAGGAAGTGGCTGTCGGCGTTTGGCGGGAGGATGATTCCTACCAGGTCTTGTTTGCTTTGCGACTGACTTTTTCGACGAGGATAGCAGAATTATTGGGCCAGCTTTCCCATCATTGGGGCGATGATATCACCATCACCCAAGAGCGCTACCGTGGGCGCACCATCAACCATATTTTCCTTAAAAAGCAGGGGATGGGGGTGGCCTATGTGCGCGTCAGGGACCTTTTGATCCTGACACCTGAGTCCTTTGGGGACCTTCAGCAGGTGGTGGATGTTTACCAGCATAAACGCCTGGCTCTTCGGGATGACCCTTCGTTTGATCTGGTCCGGCGTAATTCTTATCCGTCCTCCGATGGTTTGGCGTACATCAATTTTGCCTACAGTTCAAGTCTTTGGCGGGGAGAGATGGATGCCAAGCTGAATATGTTCGGATATAAAGCCGAGGCCTTTCCGGTCTACGGTTTCTCATATAAGCCGGGGGCCATCAGCAAATACAAGATCATGGTGGGACTGGATAAAAAATATATGCCGGGAGATATGCAAAAGATGCTCTCTTGTCCGGCGCTGGCTAACGATACCATGAAATTAGTGCCGGCCGATGCCATTTTATACAGCTGGGGAGGATGCTATGATTTTGAGCAATCCTGGGATGCGGCCAAAAAGAGGCTTGCTCTTGACCCGGAACTGGACCAGACCGTTGGTTTATTGAAACATAAGCTCGAAAGACACTTTAAATTCAGCATCAAAAAAGACCTTTTACCGGTCCTGGGCCACGAGATCGGCGGCTACCTGACGGATGTCGATATGCAGGGCAAATATCCCTTTCCCCGTCTTTTAGTTTTTGTTAAGATCAAAGATCGGGCCAAGGCAGAGGATATATTGAGCAGGCTGGCCCAGAATCCCTTCGCGCCCCTGCAAAACGAAGAATACGAGCATGTGCCCATCCATTATTTTCCGTTGTCCATGGGGACCAACATGGACCCAGGCTATGGCTTTTTAGGCGATTATTTGCTGGTGGCCACGTCAAGGCAGCTTATCAAGAGGTCCATCGATGCCTACAATGATTCCCTGAGTTCCATCGTTTCCGACAATGCGATAGAGCAGTTGGGCTTAGGGGTAGGAAGCAAGTTCCATTCCGTGACGTTAATGAAGACCGCTGAATTATCGCGCCGTGCCCAGGATTTCCTGGGGTGGGCTGATAAATACCTGTCCGGCCAGGTTTCCATGGCCGCGGCCTACAAACAGGATGGCAACAATAAAAAGCATGAACTGGATGAGGCCATTGCAGACAAGAGCGCCGAGCTCGTGCTGGCGCGAAAGAAATTGACCCAACTTAAGACCACTTCTTTATCGGTCGTCAATCTCGAAGATCCTGGCGCCGTTGGCGGGGCCATTGCCAATCTTAGCCGCGAAGAAGATATCCTGCGCGATGATATTGCCCATTACACGCAGCAAAAAACGGAACTGGCCCGCCTTTTGGATAATTACATGCTGGGTGCCCAGTCCGCCAAATTGACCATGTATAACATGGACAATGTGGTTTCGCTGGTCTTAAAAGGCCTGGAATCCATCAATGCCCAGTCAGTCACTGTTCGTTTTGAAGATAAGATGTTGGAGACGGAATTTCTCGTAAAATGAACGAGCCAATGCCTCCGTCGTGGGTATTTTTTTAATATGTATAAAATAGTCCATAAACAAGTCATTGCCCAGGATATCAAGAAAATTGATATCGCAGCCCCCTTGATCGCGTCCCATGCCTTGCCCGGGCAGTTTGTCATGGTCACACCGGTCAAGGGTGAAAGGGATATTCCCTTGACCATTGTTGACAGCGACGGGAGACGCAGTACGATCTCTTTGATCGTGCATGAAGTGGGTTCTTCCAGCCGCCAATTGGGCCAGTTGTCCATCGGCCAAGGTCTTTTTTTGATGGTGGGGCCTTTAGGCAAACCTGCCCAGATCGACAAGGTGGGCCTGGTCATTTGTGTTGCTACCGGCATAGGTGCCGCCCAGATCTTGCCGGTGTGCCGGGGATTAAAGAAAAAGGGTAATAAGGTCATTGGCATTATCGGTGCCAAATCCAAAAAGGTGCTGATGCTGGAGTCACAGATGAGGGTGCTATGTGATGAGATCTACATCACCACCAACGACGGCAGCTATGAGCGCAAGGGCCTGGCTACGGAACTTTTGAGAGAGTTGTTGAAAAAATATAATGTCCAGCGGGTCTATGCGATCGGTTCTGCGGAAATGATGCAGGCGGCCGCTCAAATGACCCGGGAACGTAACATCCCTTTAAGGGTGACCTTAAATCCTCATATGATCAATGGATTGGGAATATGCGGTTCCTGCCGGGTCAAGATCGGCACAGAGACCCGGCTGGCTTGTGTGGACGGGCCCGAATTCGACGGGCATAAGGTGGATTATCAGGATCTGGTACTTCGCATGAATGAAATGGAGTCAAGGACATGGGAAAACAATTCCCCGCCTATAGATCCAAGGAGGCCAGGCTTCGCAGGCTTGATGAAGTCTCTTTGGGTTTCAACAAAAAAATAGCCCAGGATGAAGCCCGTCGCTGTCCGCAATGCGCCGTGGCAACCTGTTTGCCGGGTTGTCCTTTGGGGATCGATATCCCGGGGTTTATCCGTTTATTACGCGAAGGGGATGCCGTTTTGGCCCTGGAGCGCATAAAACAAGCGAATCCATTTCCGTCGATCTGCGGCCGCATATGCCCGGCGCCATGCGAAGATGCATGCATTTTCAATGCCGAAGGACAGGCGATCTCCATCCGAGAATTGGAACGTTTTGCTGCGGATTTTGGCGGCGGCAAGCTGGAAAAGCCTGGCACAACCGCCTCGCGGGGTAAAAAAGTGGCCATTATTGGTTCAGGGCCTGCCGGTATGAGTGCCGCTTATTATTTGGCCAGGGCGAATTTCAGTGTCACAATTTTTGAAGCGGCCCATGAGCCCGGCGGGCTGTTGCGTTACGCTATTCCCGAATTCCGGCTCCCGCAGAAGGTGCTGGATGCGCAGTTTGCCATGCTTAAAACATGGGGTGTCGAGGTCCAGACGGACGTGGTGTTGGGCCGTACCATGATGATCGATGAGCTTTTTATGCGTGGATATGCGGCGTTGTTGCTGTCCGTCGGTGCTAGCCT
>CAZFON010000038.1:0-10305 GCA_964520185.1 uncultured Planctomycetales bacterium
GACTCTATCTGTTGTCCTGGCATGTGGAAAACAGGAATTAGGGCCTGAAGCAATAATGGGTGGAAATGAGAAATCCGCCTTATGTGATTTGATAAATCGCTCCAATTTTAAGGCTATTTGGCGCTCAGTAACGCCAGGCCTCACCACTTTCCTTATAAAGTCAATGGCCTTAAAATGTAGCTTGAGGCATTCTTTTATTTGGGCAACCTCACCCGCATCCTTGATTTCCCGCAACGATTCCACCATACCGGTAGCAGGGATAAGTTTAGTTCTCCTGGGACAGAATTCCTTAAGCCGCTTCCACAATGAATAACTGGTATACCTTTCGTCAAAGCCCAATTTCTTGATCTTATATAGTTTACAAAGCTCACATAGGACCATACAAGGCATGCAGCTGTATTGCTTAACGCTCACCCCTTTGAGCCCCTGGCGGGCTTCCAGGATATAGCGGGAGTCAGTGATATAAAAAGCCTTTTGCCGGGTGACCAAAAGCCAGGATTCAGAGGCCGGGAACTTGGTCAAGTAACGGATATTGCTGTCATTGGTGATCAAAAGAGCATCAATGTTCTTATGACGGGAAAAATCTTCGATGAGATTTTCAAGACGCACATTCATCATGGCAAATTATTTTTCGGCCTGGTCCGCTAAAAGTACAGGGATGCCGTCAACGATGGGATACACGCGGCCGCAAGAAGTACAAATGATCTTATCCTTTTTAAGCTCAACTTGCGCCTGGCAGGCAGGACATGCAAGCAGGTGAAGCAGGTTTTAATAGATCATTTTGACAATTCCACGTAACGCAGCTGCAATTCATAAATGGAGCCGTTCAAGAGGTCATCCTCTTCCTTGGTCAAATTGCCCTTGGTCTTATCGCGCAAAATGACCAGGGTGTCGATCAGGAATTTGGCCTGCTTGAGGTTCTTCTCTACCTGGTTGGTGATGGGATTGGGCATCTCCCCCAGAAAGATCATGGTCTGAAAGCCGAGGCTGGCAATGTAATTGAAGAAATCCAGTTGCGGCTCCGGGCCTTGCGGTGCAGCAGCATCATCTTTCGTTTGGGCAGCTTCTTCTTTTTTAGGCTCAATGCTCGAAGGCAGCGGCTGGCCATCCGGTCCGACGATCCCGCTTTCTTTTTCCATTTTATCCCCCCAACGGTTCTGTATGGTCATAAAAAACCTTTCTTTTATTAAAGTGCTCTACCTTATCATTGGATTCCAAAAAAGTCAATTGTCTCAAAGCGTACGCTCAATCGTTGATCTCGTACTGGATCTCAATATTAAAAGGGTATTCGGAAAGGTTCATGCCTTTTAAAAAACGGGGAAAAGGACTTGCTTCCCTGAGGCTTTTTAAGGAAAGCTCCTGCAGATGCTCCGAAGCAGTTGTTTTCTCCGACACGATGCGGGAAGCTTTAAGCATGCCGTTGTTGTCCAGTAAAAATGTCAAATATACCGTCCCTGATTCGATCTTATCATAATTTTCGTAAACCTTTTGTTTGATCCGCTCTCTGACCATTTCATTATATGCCGCATAAACAGGATTATTGATCTTTGCCGAGACAATAGGCATGATGGAAACCCTGCGGCTTAACTCCATGGTATGCATACGCCCGGCGGCGCTTTCATCGAACATGCTCAGCGGCTGCATGGGCCTTTCCTTTAAAAAATTGACGGGAATAGTGCCGTTGTTAAAAAGCTTTTGACTGTTGCTCAGGTCCAGGCGTCGGGACATCCTGATGGCATGACCATGCAGGACCTTCTTGTGATTAGGCCGGTAACTGACTTCGATCTGCTGCCGGCGCACGTTCCCGTAATGTGGATTATTTATCCGGTTGATGCAGGCTACACATAAAATGGCCGTATGCGCGGCCAAGGAGATAAATAAGGCCTTGAACAGGAAATTCTCAGTCATCTTTTCGCCATAATTCCCGCCATAAATAGGCGAGGAACCGAAAGGTGTCACGTACCGGCTGGATCTTGCTGATCTCATTGCTGTAGATGGTCTGGATATTGACAGAAGCTATTTTAAAACCTTTCTTACTGGCCTTTATCAACACTTCCGTCTCGATCTCAAAATCCGAACTTTCCAGTTTAATGGCATCCAGCACCTTGGTCTTGATCAGGCGATAACCGCATTGGGTGTCAGGGATGCGCTGCCTGCAAAAAAGAGATATCAACCAAGACATAAAATGGTTCGTCACCAGACGCACCAGCGGCATGCCTTTGGGGTTGTGCATGCGGTTACCTGTAACAATGTCCGCCTGCTGATTTTGATAACAGGTCACAAAGGAAGAGATGTCCGACGGAGAATGCTGGCCATCGCCATCCATGGTGATCAGGGCATCAAAGCCATTCCGCCTGGCATGGTCAAATCCGAGCTTTAAAGCATTGCCCTTGCCTGCCCTTCCGCCCGTCTGTATGACGGCAGCACCTGCCCGGGAGGCTATTTCATTTGTTTTATCGATGGAACCGTCATCGATCACGACACATTCATAGCCCAACAAGCGCACCGTCTCGACCAGTGAGCCGATCGTTTGTGCTTCATTATAGGCCGGGATAACAGCGGCTATTTTCATGATTGCCAGAACTCCCTGAATAAAAGCCATTGGGACGGGTTTTTCCTGATCTCATCCTCAATGATCGTTAAATATTGCCGTATATAATCCTCCGCCAATTTGTCCGTGATCTTGCCCTCCTGCAGTACCGGAGGCTCTATGGGCGGGTAAATGTCTATTTTAAAACGGTCTTGCTCTGTCCGGATAAAAAACACCGGCACGATAGGGACGCCTGTTTTCAATGAAAAAAAAGCCGCTCCCTTGGGGATCATGGTCTTGCGTCCCCAAAAATCCATGATCAGACCGCGGTTGCCAAAATCCCTGTCAGCCAGGATCGCCACCAAACGGTTTTGGTGCAGGTGCTCGACCACACGGCGGACAGCCACGTCGGTCTGGATCACCATGGCCCCAAAAGCTTCCCGTTGCGCATTAAAAAGCGCGTTGACCCGCGGGTCTTTATGCGCCAGGGCCACCACGGACAAAGGGAAACCCAGCATCGGCAACACCGCTCCTCCCATTTCCCAATTGCCTAAATGGGCACTGACCACTATCCCGCCCTTGCCTTTTTTCAAGACCTCGTTAAGGTATTCAATGCCCTTGATCGTGACATTGGATTCGATAAAATCCGGCTGCAGCCGTTTGGTCATCGTAAAAAATTCCAGCAAGTATTCGCCGAAGCCGCGGAACACCGCGCGCACCACTTTGCCCGGGACATGGTCACTCGTCAATACCACCTTCAGGTTGTTCTCAACAGCCATGCGGTCTCTTCTTGAAAAACAAAAATGCAGAAAACACAAAGCCCTCACCCAAACCTTATTGACCCGGTAGGGTAAAACATTGGCCAAAAACTGACCGAATTTATAAAGATAATAATTACCCATGGGCTCCGTTCAGGATCAATTGCGCGATATTTTCTGCAGCCATTGGCA
This sequence comes from uncultured Planctomycetales bacterium, assembly GCA_964520185.1. Taxonomy (GTDB): domain Bacteria; phylum Omnitrophota; class Gorgyraeia; order Zapsychrales; family Fredricksoniimonadaceae; genus JABDGZ01. The sequence continues at coordinate 3,481 of CAZFON010000038.1, forward strand.
TGCCGTTCTTTAACGCCGAGTTCTTCATGGCCTCCAACTTCTTTGGATCGTTGAGCAAGCCATTGATCTCACGGGCGATATGATGTTTATTATCCACGCGGATAGCAATGCCTTGATTGACCAAAAATTGGGCATTGCGCTCTTCCTGGCCGGGAATGGGTTTCACGACCACCATGGGCAGGCCCTTGGCAAGGCATTCGGAAGTGGTCATGCCACCGGGCTTGCTGACGATCAAGGTGGCGATTTCCATCAATTCATCCACATTGCTGGCATAGTCATAATAGACGATTTTTTTGGTTGTTTTGCGCTGGACCTTCTTGATCCAACGCATGAGCTTGACATTGGTCCCGCAGATGACGATCAACTGCAAGGGCCGCTGCAAATGCACCAGGGACTTGACCGCATCCTTCATGGGACCCAAGCCTTGCCCCCCTCCCATGATCAAGACCGTGGGAATATTTATATCAAGGCCCAGTTTCTGGGCGATCTTTTCAGTACCTACATTTTCAGCAAATTTCCGTCGGATAGGTATGCCCAGTATCTTGATGCGTTCACGGGGAATGCCTTCTTTAACATAACGCTCGCAAGCTTCCTGGGAAGGCACCACATAATAATCCACCCCTTCGTGAAGCCAGTATAGATGCGGCGCATAATCCGTCAGCACGCCGATAACGGTGAGGGGCAGCTGGTGGGTCAGTTTATAATCAGCCACCATGCCGCAGGGAAAAGCCTGGGTGCAGACAACCACATCAGGCTTGAAATCATCGAACAGGGGTTTTAATTTCTTGTGGGACGATTTATGGATGGATTGTTTCCATTTTTCGGAGAATTTGATGACCTTGGGATTATCGTAAAGGTATTCCCAGATCTTGGGCACCCGTTTGATCACGCCCATATAGGCGGTATTGACGATCTTCTCCATCACCGGATAAGTGTAGCCGAATCCGTTAATGCTGAGGACCTCGCAATCAGGGGCAAGGACCTTCAAGGACTTAGAGATCGCTACGGCACCCTGACGATGTCCGGAAACCTGAGAAATATACATCAATAGAACGCGCTTGTGACTGGTGGCCGTCATAAATTATTCGATTTTCCCCAACACACCACCCACCAAGCCCTCCTGGCCTTCCTGGATAAAAATGGAGGCAAGCTGTCCCGCGGCCGGCGCTTCGATAACAAACGAAGCTTTGTCCGTCACCACTTCGCAGACTTCCTGGCCTTCCTGGAGAATGTCCCCCGCCTTTACATGCCAACAAGCGATGGTTGCTTTGGTAATGCCTTCGCCTAATTCAGGCAGGATAATGTTGGTCATCAAAATGCTTTCTGGAATTGGTTGACGATCTCAGTTTTTACTTCCTGCATAGGAATGACACGTCCCTTTAATTTCTGCATAGAGGTCATGCGCACATTCAGGCCGCAGGGTTTGATCAAATTAAAAAGGGAAAGGTCTGTATTCACGTTGATACCTAAACCATGATACGTCACCCATTTGCGGACACCGACGCCGATGGAAATGATCTTTTCAGGCCCTACAAAGACCCCTCTTTGCCCTGGAACACTTATTGCCAATATACCAAAATTCCTCAATAAATCAACCGCAACTTCTTCAAGGGTCTCCATATATACTTTAAGATTTTTACCGTAATTATCTAAATTAAATATAGGATAGACGACCAATTGACCGGGCGCATGCAAGGTCACATCCCCGCCCCGATCGACCTTGGCGATCGTAACACCCCTGGCTTCAATATCTGAACGTTGATACAGCAAACTGGCCGGGTTGGTCATCCGGCCTAAGGTCAACACCGCAGGATGCTCACACAGGACCAGATGATCCGCCGCACCATCCATGACCCGCCGGACACGCTCCTTCTGCCTCTCATACGCATCGGTGTATGGGATCAGCCCCCAATCTTCAATTATCATTTCATGATTCATTTTTCACTCACGTTAGAAGATGGAGCAGACGGCCAAAATATCCCGTTTCGAAAACAGAATAGCTGCTTCCTCTTCAATGCATGATATATAAAGAGCGAAAAAGCCGCTGGATCAATTCCAACGGCTGATTTCGGCGTTCCTATATTTCTTTTTTGTTCCTTACAACTTTTTACAGATCGCTTCCGCCATTTGCATGGTACCAACAGCCGTGGGATCATTACGGTCAGCCTTGAGATCATAGGTCACTGATCTGCCCTCTTTTAAAATAATGCGGACAGCCTTGTCCAGACGATCAGCCGCAGTCTCTTCCTTCAGATGTCGCAGCATCCAGACAGCGGAAAGGATGGTGGCCGTAGGATTGACCTTGTTTTGGCCGGCATATTTCGGCGCTGAACCATGTACCGGCTCAAACAGGGCGATCTCATCACCGTAATTGGCCCCCGGCGCAATACCTAAACCGCCGATCAATCCGGCACACAGGTCCGAAACAATATCGCCATACAAATTAGGCAGGACCAGGCAATCATAAAGATGGGTGGATTGGATCAATTGCATGCACATATTGTCCACGATATTGTCATTGAACTCGATCTTACCTTCGTATTCACGGGCCACTTCCTTGGCGCATTTCAAAAAAAGCCCGTCGGTAAACTTCATGATATTGGCCTTATGGACCGCCGTGACCTTTTTACGGCCGGTCTTTAGCGCCCAGTCAAAAGCAAATTTGACAATGCGCCTGGAACCGCTGACGGAAATGGGCTTGATGGAAATGGCAGAATCCGTCTTGATCTTTTTAGGCGACATCTCATTGATAAGGTTTCGCAAACGGTCCACTTCGGGAGTGCCCAGATCGAATTCAATACCGGCGTAAAGATCTTCCGTATTTTCACGAAAGATCATCAGGTTCACGTTCTTAATAGGGGTCTTGGTGCCTTCATAATAAAGGCAGGGCCTGACACAGGCAAATAGATCGAGGGATTGGCGCAGCTGCACATTCACCGAACGAAATCCTTTTCCGACGGGTGTGGTGATGGGCCCTTTAATGGCGGTTTTATTGCGGCGGATGGACTCCAGCACTTCATCCGTCAAGGGCTTGCCGTGGCGTTCAATAGACTTCTCTCCCGCCTCCTGCACTTCCCAATTGATCTTGACGCCTGTAGCATCAACACACAGGCGCATGGCGTTGGTGACTTCGGGACCGATGCCGTCACCTGGCAAAAGAGTGACTGTATGACTCATATGAGATTTCCCTACGAACCTACGGCGTTCTTTTTGGCGATTAAAGTCTTAAATTCGTTGATATCCGTGGCCATATTCAAGGCGGTGTGATACGTAATGATATCTTTTTCATAAAGCTCTTTGAGCGATTTATCAAAGGTGCGCATCCCGTATTGGCCGCCGGTCTGGATGGCCGAACGCAGCTGCTCCACCGACCGTTCGCGTATCATGTTACGCACCCCGGCAGTGGCGATCATGACTTCTGCAACCAGGATACGGCCTTTGCCTGAGGCCTTGGGGGCCAGCTTCTGGGAAATGACGCCCTGCAAGGCCGTCGACAGCTGCAAGCGGATCTGCTGCTGCTGATACGGCGGAAAAACGTCGATGATACGTTCAATGGTCTGCGGCGCATCAGGAGTATGGATCGTGGCCAACACCAAGTGTCCGGTTTCCGCCGCGGTCAAAGCTGTTGAGATCGTTTCCAGATCACGCATTTCACCCACCACGATGACGTCCGGGTCCTGACGCAGGCAACGCTTAAGGGCTTCGGCAAATGAATTGGTATCGCGGTAAACTTCGCGCTGCTTGATGATCGATTTTTTATTCGTGTGGAGATACTCGATAGGGTCTTCAATACAGGTAATGACACAGGTGCGTTCGGTATTGATCAAGTTGATCATTGAAGCCAGGGTGGTTGTCTTACCTGTCCCGGTGGGACCGGTGACCAGGACCAGGCCGTTTTGCCTGCGTGCCAAGTCCGAGATGACCGGCGGCAGCTGCAATTCTTCCATGGAAGGGATAAAAATGGATATACGCCGGAAAGCCGCCTCGACGGAGCCGCGCTGGATGTGCACATTCACACGGAAACGGTCGATGCCTGTCAAGGCCAGGGAAAAATCCAGCTCCTTTTCCGCCTCGAATTTGGCTTTCTGGGTCTCGGAAAGGACGCTATAGATCATCTCCTGGATATGCTCGCGTTGAAGCACCTCGCCTTTAAGGGGCACCAGACGGCCATCGATACGGAAGATCGCCGGGCTTTTTTCCGTCAAATGCAGATCGGAAGCGCCTTCCTGGATGGTCAACAAAAGAAGTTCACGTAAAAGAGAAGGATTAGCCATGATTTTTTACCCATTTGGCCACCCGCGCAATACCTTCCAGTATGCGCTCCTCAGAAGTGGCAAAACTGAACCTGATGTATTGCGGGGCGCCGAAGCCGTCACCCGGGATACCTGCCACCTTTACCTCATCCAAGATTTGTTTTGCAATTAGGGTTGCATCACCGACCTTGGAAAAATCACAAAAAACGTAAAATGCGCCTTCCGGACGGATATAGGAGAGCTCGGGGATCTTGTCCAAGCATTCCAGCATGAGGTCACGGCGCTTTTTGAACACCGTCCGCATCTGATCAATAGATTCCGGCGAAGCTTTCAATGCCTCGAGCGCAGCCGCCTGGCTGATGGAAGCCGGATTGGAGGTCGAATGGTCCTGGTATTTTTTGATATACTCCATGATCTCCATGGCACCTGCCGCGTAACCGATGCGCCAGCCTGTCATGGCATAGGCCTTGGAAACGCCATTGACCGTCACCGTCAGATCAAAGATCTTCGATCCCAGCGAGGCGATCGATGTAAAATCAGCAGTATCATAGATCAATTTTTCGTAAATTTCATCACTAATCACATAAATCTTGTGCGCCACACAGATCTCGGCGATCTTGGAGAGCTCTTCTTTATTGTACATCACGCCTGTCGGATTGGAAGGCGAGTTAAGGATCAAAAGTTTAGTTTTGGGCGTCAGGTGCTTTGTCAACAGGTCCGGCGTGATCTTAAAAGCGGTCTGTCCATTGGTCGGGATGATCACGGACTTGCCTCCTGCGGCCTTGACCATTTCCGGATAGCTTACCCAATAAGGCGACTGAAAGATCACCTCATCACCATCGTCGATCAGGACCTGGACGATATTAAAAAGCGAATGTTTGGCCCCACAGGAGACCACGATCTGGCTGGGTTTATAAACAAGCCCGTTGTCCTTCTGGAATTTAGCTGCAATGGCCTCGCGCAGGTCCTGGGTCCCGATGGAGGGCGTATATTTGGTCACCCCTTTTTCAATGGCCTTGATGCCGGCCTTCTTGATAAAGTCCGGCGTATCGAAATCCGGTTCTCCGGCGGCAAAATTGACCACATCGTGGCCCTGGGCCTGTAATTCCTTGGCCCTGGCGGTAATGGCGAGCGTCGTTGATCCAAGCATTTCCTTGACCCTGCGGTTCACATGAAGCATACATCTCTCCTTTTAAGCAGCTACTATACAAATACCGGCTTTATTAGCCATGTTAACAGTTTTTTCCCTGTCGATGATCAAAGTCTTGCCCGCTTCGATGGCCAGGCAAGCCGCCTTGACCAAAGCCATGGCCTTAATGGTTCGGGGCCCTATGACCGGCACATCAAAACGACTATCCTGAGCAGGCTTAGAAGTTTTAACGATCACTGCTCCTTCTCGGGCAATGGTCCCGCCGCGGGCAATCGCGCGGTCCGTGCCTTCCATGGCCTCAATGGCCACGATGGCTTTTTCCTTGACCACCACGGTCTGTCCGACGTCAATGGCGCCCATTTGTTTGGCAATCGTCAGGCCGAATTCAATGTCATTTAATTCACTCTTTGTGGGCGGACGTCTCGTCAATGTCCCCCGGGGCGCCAAATACTTCTTTAATAAAAAAGTCGAATCCAAAAGCTTCATGCCTTCCTTATTTAAACGCTCTGCCACGGCGGTAAAAATAGTGTCTGCCTTACGGTCCCTCAAGGCGTCGCTCAGGGCCTGGAACTCCTCGTCCAATTTAACAGCCGGATTAAATAAATTGTCCTGATCGACCTGTCCTGCCATGATGACTTCAGTCACCGCCTGGTCGCGAAAATAACCAAAGAGCTTCTTTAATTCGCCGACCTTGAAATAGCGGAATTGATCGACGAAGAAAAACAGGAAAGGGGACGTGTCCCCTGCCACCCCTGCAGTGACGATCTTGTAACCCTGCTCGCGCGCCGCCCTGGCAAAAAGAAAAGGAAATTGGCCATTGCCTGCGATAAGACCGATGATTTTTGAGTTAGGAGATGCCACGTTTGGATGTCTGAATAAATTCAATGACCCGGTGGATCTCAGGCACGCCGTTTAACTCTTCCTTGACCTGAAGCACGGCATGGCTGCGGTTTAAACCTGAATTAAAAAGGATCTTAAACGCGCGGTGCAAGACCCTTTGATTTTCCGTGGGGACCTGGGCGCGTTTCAATCCCACGATATTCAGCCCCCTTAAGGTCGCCGGGTTTCCGTCTACCAGGGAAAACGGCGGCACATCCTGGTTGACTTTGGAGCAGCCGCCGATCATGGACAAATACCCTATCCGTCCATACTGGTGCACGCCGGAAAGACCGCCGATCACCGCCCTGTCTTCAATGGTAACATGTCCTGAAAGACCGACATAATTGGCCAAAACACAGTCATTGCCGATATTGCAGTCATGGGCCACATGACAGCAGGCCATGAATAAATTATTGTTACCGATCATGGTGGTGCCCCCGCCTTCGATGGTGCCGGGATTGACGGTCACGTATTCGCGGAAAATATTATTCTCCCCTATATTCAGGAAAACCTTGTGGGTTTTTTGGTGCTTCCTGTCCTGGG
>CAZFON010000039.1:0-10211 GCA_964520185.1 uncultured Planctomycetales bacterium
CCCATAAGCAGACATCTATAGACCAGGACAAAAGTGAATTATTCCGTTTGCTCCACACCCAGGCTTTTTCCAGGGGGAAATTCATTTTATCCTCTGGCAAGGAGAGCAGTTTTTATCTGGATGCCAGGCTTGTCACCTTATCTCCCGCCGGCGCATATCTGACTGGACGCATCATGCTGGAAATGGTCAAGGATGAGTCCCTGGACGCCATCGGAGGCCCAACCGTGGGCGCAGACCCCATGGTTGGGGCCATCGCTTCTTTAAGCCATCAGGCCGGCTGTCCCCTCAATACCTTTATTATCCGAAAAACACCCAAGGCGCATGGCAAGCAGCAGCAGGTCGAAGGCCCTTTGCTCAAAGAGGGTGGCAGGGTCGTGATCATTGATGATGTGGCGACGACCGGTAAAGCTTTTGTGGAATCCATTGAAGTGCTGCAAAAGATGAATATCAATATCATCAAAGCGATTTGTATTATCGACCGTGGCGAAGGCGCACGCGAGGCCTTGGCCAAATATAAGGTCCCCTTAGAATCCATATTTACGATAGCCGAATTCCTAAAATGAAGCTTATCTTGGCCTCGGCAAGTCCCCAGCGCCGGAAACTCATGAAGATATTGGGGCTCCCTTTTGTGGTCAGGCCCTCCCGCGCGCAGGAAATCACCCGTCTTACTGAAGGCTGCGCCCATCTTGTCCAGGTCAATGCTTTGAGAAAAGCCCGGGACGTGGCCCAAGCTTTTCGCGATGGCCTTGTTATCGGATCGGATACGGTGGTTTATTTGTCTAAAAACCGCCTGGTCCTCAAACCCCGGAATTTGCAGGAAGCCAAAAAGAATCTTAAGGAATTGATGGCAAGACCCCATTGGGTCTATTCAGGGCTGGCTATAGTGGACGCCCGCAGCGGCCGTTATGAGCTGGGGTATGAAAAGACCAAGGTCTTTATGACCAAGCTTTCCGATCAAGAAATAGACCGTTATCATAAACATGTCTGTCCTTTGGACAAGGCAGGGGGCTTTGATATAGAGGGGAAAGGTGCTTTTTTTATTCCCCGCATCGAGGGATGTTATTTTAACGTGGTAGGCCTGCCGTTGGCCAAGCTGGTTGAGATGTTGAAGAATTTTGGAGTAAAGGTATTATGAAAAAAGGTGATAGAAATAAAGGTGACAGGTACATTTTTCTATCAAAATTTATAAGAAAAATGTACCTGTCACCTTTATTTTTGTCACCTTTATTTCTTTTTAACTGTTTTTTTTTCTCAGGCATCTACCAAGCTGATGCGGCAACGCCTCAGGTCTGTCATTCAGGGGATTGTGTCGATTTGGAAGTGGTTTCCAAGCAGGAAGACCTGGAGCGCGGCTTAATGTATCGTACGTCTTTAGGGGAAAATAAGGGCATGCTCTTTGTCTTTAGCTTTGATGCCAGGCATTCCTTTTGGATGAAAAATATGAAGTTCAGTTTAGATCTGGTATGGCTTGATACCAAGCCTGAAATTGCTTTTATCGCTCCCAATGTCCCTGTTTGTCTTAAGGATGCTTGTCCCGTTTATGCTCCTGACAAAGAAGCCCGGTATGTGTTGGAGCTTAACAGCGGGTTTTGCACAACTCATGGCTGGCAGGTAGGTGATAAGCTTGATTTAAAAGGGCTCCCATGATCCAGAAGAAAAACTGGCTGTGTATTTTAATTACTCTCGTCGTATTCTCCGGGTTCCTGACCAATTATTTGGATCGTGTGCCCAAACGGCATTACTGCGATTTCAGGGTTTACTACAAGGCCGGCCAGGATGTGCTGGCGGGCAAGAACATTTATGTCAGGGAAACAGAGGCCGTAACCCCTTTTAAGTATTCTCCGTTCTTTGCTTTTCTTTGCGTTCCGCTGGGAAAGCTTCCCATCAAGGCTGCTGCCGCTGTATTTTTTACCGTCAATTTTTTTATGACCCTCTTTATTTTCAAGTTATCTTTTGATCTGGCGGCTGCAGGGCTTGCGGCATCCTTCTCAATCTGGCAGCGTGTATTGATCTATGCCTTGACCTTGTTGGCCAGCGCGCGCTATATCCTTTTAGTGTGGGATTCCGGCCAGTCAAGCATATTGATGTGCCTCTTGATCCTGCTGGGTTTTCATTTTCTTTCTAAAGAGAAAGAGACCCCTGCGGGGGCCTTTTTCGCCTCAGCCATCCTTGTAAAATATACACCGGCCATTTTTTTGCCGTACCTTCTTGTTCAAAGAAAATTCAAGGCCTTTTGCTGGGCGGTATTCTTTGGCGTTCTTTTTTTGTTAATTCCCGCATTGATCGTTGGATTACAAAAGGATCTTTTATACCTGTCATCGTGGATCCCTTCCATTGTCTCCACGTCACTTGATCAATTTTCTTACATTGACAACAAGAACCAGTCCATTTATTCCATGTTTTTGAGGTTTTTTTCTCCTACGATATATCATGTCAATTTCCTGTCCATAAGCTTTGATCAGGCCCTTTTTTACGGCCGTCTGGCCGTCCTCTTTATATACTTGGCGGTATTTATACCCGGCAAATCACGCTCAACACAGAGCGCCATTGATATGGCCCTTTTAATGGTTTGCATGTCGTTGTTCAACCCCAATGGCTGGATGTTAAATTTTGTCTCGCTTATCCCATCCTTCGTCCTGTTGATACAGTACACGGTAATGAATAAGGCCAAGGACAAGTTTATATTATTCTCCCTGATAGCAGCATTTGTGTTGATCAACATCACCTCCCAGTCGTTGGCAGGCAGATCAGTGGAAAACTTCGGGTGTAACTATTCTTTCACCGCCTGGGGGGGCCTGATCATTTATGCGGCCTTGTTGAAATTAAAGTTCTCGCCGAAGACCGTTCCTTCTTCATGATCAAGAAAATTGCCATAGGTTTTATCATTTTGGCGCTTTTGATATTAAATGGGCTGCGTTTCTGGAAACTTGATGCCATCCCTAATGGTTTTCACGTGGATGAAGTGGGTTCTGCGGTCACCTTGCAGTGTTTCGTGGAAAAAGGTTGTGATGCCGAACTGACGCCCTGGCCGTTATTTGGTTTTATGGAATACGGCCAAAGTAAACCGCCGACCTATGTGTATCCGGGCATCCTTTGGGGAAAAATATTCGGGACAACGGTGGCCAGTTTAAGGGGCTTTAGCGCCTTTGGGTTGTTACTCGGCATGTTGGGTTTGTTTTTCTTGGCAAAAAATTTGTCGGGCAAGTCCTTTGGGCTTGCGGTTGTTTTGGCAGCGACGGTTTCGCCCTGGAGCTGGGTCGTGACCAGGGTCGCTTTGGAATCCTATTTTGCCCCTGTTTTTGCCATCTGGGGCCTATATTTCTTCTGGCGTTCAGCACGCTCGTGGGACTGGGCACTGTCAGGATTTCTTTTTTCCTGTGCGATGTATACCTATCCGCCGGCGAGGTTGCAGATACCCTTGTTGTTGGTGACCTTGATATTCTATGAATGGGGACGGCGTTCCATACATTGGCGATCTGTCTTAAGTTTTACCGTGGTTTTTATTTTGTCCCTATGGCCCATGGTGGCAGGTTATGATGCTCGGCGTTTTAATGAAATAAGTATTTTAAATCATGATTTCTTGCGTTCCATAGGCTCAACAGGCGGCCCTGCAGATATTGTCCGCATTTTTATTCATAATTATTCCTTACATTTAAGCCCTAAATTTCTTTTCCTGACAGGGGACCCGTCCTATGTGCATTCGACAGGGCATTTAGGGACATTAAGCTGGCTTGATAGCGCGGCTTTAATAATTTTCATTGTATTTTTGGCCCTGGTCTTTCTTCGCCACTCTTGGCAAGATAACCCATTGATCAAACACCGGCGCTGGCTATTATTCTTAACGGTTAATTTTTTTATAGGGATCGTTCCTTCGGCCTTGACCTATCAGGAATTGCCGCATGCTTTGAGGATGTGCGGCTCGTGGCCTATGATGATGCTGTTTACCGGTTTTATGTGGTTCTCTGTGGCGGAATGCCTGGCGGCATGGTGGCCTGTCCTTGCATTGGCAGGTATATTGAGCGGGGGAATATTAACGTATCAGTATTTCACGATATATCCTCAGGAAAGCAAGGGCATGTTTGATTACTGGGTCAAGGACACGGCCGAGCAGCTTCGCACGCCGGAGGATTGGCAGAAGTTCATGCTGGTTTTCCACCGCCGGAACTATCATATCCGGTACTTTTTGGTGCATCGAATGGGAATGACCTGCAAGCAAGCCAATGATCTCTGGTGGCAGCTGCATGATAATCTTGCCAAACGTGGGCTGTTTTAAAAAGGTAACAAATAAAGGTGACAGGTACATTTTTCTAATAAATTTTAATAGAAAAATGTACCTGTCACCTTTATTTAAATGTACCTGTCACCTTTTTTTATTTTTTGGGTTTGTAGACGTGAGTGCTGTGGCCGAAGAAACTTTCAGCCGATTCCATGATGGTCTCTGAAATGGTGGGATGGGGATGAATGGAAAGCTTTAAATCCTGGGCCACGGCGCCCATTTCAATGGCTACAACCCCTTCGGCGATCATGTCCCCGGCACCGACGCCGACGATACCAACTCCCAGCACACGCTGCGTTTTCTGATCAATGATAAGCTTGGTCAGGCCGTCTGTCCTGTCAAGGGTCAAGGCCCGTCCTGAGGCCGCCCATGGGAATTTCATGACACTCACTACACGTCCAGCCTTGGCCGCGTCGATCTCAGTCAATCCGCACCAGGCAATTTCAGGATCAGTGAACACAACAGCAGGGATGGCCTGCGGATCAAAAGCCACGCGTTTTCCGGTAATGCTTTCTACGGCCACGCGTCCTTCATGTGAGGCCTTATGGGCCAGCATGGGGTCTCCGGCAATGTCACCAATGGCATAAATAGCAGGGTCGGTTGTCTGGCGCTGGTCATTGACCTCAACAAAGCCGCGTGGCGTTATCTTGACCTTGGTATTTTCAAGGCCCAGATCTTCCGAATTGGGCTTGCGGCCGATGGAAACCAGGACTTTATTATAATTCTCTTTGAATTCCTTGCCTTCTTTATCAGCAAAAGTGACCGCAATACCGTAGGGGATGACTTCCATTTTTACGACCTTGGTCTCCAGCATGATCTTGGAAAACAAACCCTTCACACGCTTGTAAAGGACATCGGTCAGGTCGCGGTCCGCACCAGGCAGCAGGCCCGACGTCATTTCCACGACGGAAACCTTGCTTCCCAGTTCATGGTACACGGTGCCTAGTTCCATGCCGATATAACCGCCGCCGACGACCAAAAGGCTTTCCGGGATGTTCTCCAGTTCCAGGGCAGCGGTAGAATCCCAAATATCAGGGGATTTAGGCAAATTAGGAATGACAGCCGGACGGGAGCCGGTTGCGAGGATAGCGTTCTTAAAGGTTATTTCTTCACTGGAGCCGTCGGATCTTTTGATCTTCAGGCCGTTGGAATTGATGAAGGTTGCTTCTCCCTGAAAATATTTGATCTTACGCGCGCGGGTGAGTTGGCCTAAGCCGCCGGTCAATTTGGTCACCACCCCTTTTTTCCAGTCGCGCAGTTTTTGGATATCTATTTTAGGCGCATTGTATTCGATGCCAAAAGCCTGTGCGTGCTTGGCCTCATTCATGATCTTGGCCACATGCAGGAAAGCTTTGGAGGGGATGCAGCCGCGGTAAAGGCAAACGCCGCCGGGATTGACTTCTTTTTCCACGAGAGCGACTTCCATGCCAAGATCAGCGGCCAAGAAAGCCGCGGCATAGCCGCCGGGCCCGGCACCTATGACAACGAGTTGAAAGGAGGGGCTCATTTATTTAAATCCATCAAAAAAGGCTGTTGAAGGCTTTCGCATACCCAGCGCAGAAAACGCGCGCCGTCCGCGCCGTCAATGACACGGTGGTCATAAGACAAAGAAAGGGGAAGAAGAAGCCGCGGCTCAAAGGCCCCATTAATATAAACCTGCTCCATGGCCCCTCTTGATACGCCCAGGATAGCCACTTCGGGCCAATTAATGATAGGGGTAAAGTAAGTGCCGCCGATGCCTCCCAAATTGGAGATGGTAAGGCAGCCGCCTTGCATTTCCTCAATGGTGGTTTTGCGCAGGCGTGCCCGTTCAGCCATGGCGGCCAGTTCGTCGGAGATCTGCAGGATGGGCATTTGATCCACATTCTTTAAAACCGGCACCAAAAGTCCCCGGTCTGTATCAACCGCCACCCCGATATTGAAGTAGTCTTTAAAAACAATTTCCTGTGTTGCCATGTCAATACTGGCATTAAATTGCGGGAATTTTTTCAAAGCGGCAGCCAGCACCTTGATGATGAAAGGCGTGACAGATATTTTTTTGTTGGTCCCGGAAATGGTTTTACGGAATTTTTCCAGTTCCGTGATATCGACTTTGTCAAATTGGGTGACATGGGGGATGCTGACCCATGCGTGGGACAAATGTTCCGCGGTCTTCCTGCGGACATTGTTCATGGCCTCACGCCGCACAGAGCCCCATTTGGCAAAATTAGGCAAGGCTTGCTGGGCCACACCTGCTGCGCCGCCGGGCACGCGGGTGGTATTTAACATTTTGCAATAAGCTTTCACATCAACCGTTGAGATCCGGCCTCCAGGCCCTGATCCCGGGACCATGGCAATATCGATCCCCAACTCGCGTGCCAATAAACGTACTGACGGTGCAGCCGGAATGTCTTTGCGAATAGGAAGAGATTCGTTTGGCGTTGGCTGAGTTCCCTGGGGAGCTTTCACATTCCACGGGGTTTCGCTTGGCAACGTGCTTGGGGACACGTACCTTTCGCCTTCGGCTCCAGGTACATGTCCCCTGGTAGGCAGAGGTTGAGATTGCGTGGTTGTAACGCCTTCGATCTTAAAGATCGGCTGGCCCACCTTGATGACCGTACCTGCTTGAATTAAAACTTCCTTGATCAGTCCTTCCGAGGAAGAGGGGACTTCCAATACTGCTTTGTCCGTTTCAAGTTCCAGGATGTTTTGTCCTTTTTTAAGGGTGTCGCCGGCCTTTACCAAAATTTTGGTGACAGTTCCTTTTTCGATATTTTCGCCAAGAGCAGGTAATTTCACTTCAAAGATGCCGGTGGAGGGTTCTTGCTTGGCGGATGTCGGTTTCCCTGGGGTGCTTTCACCTTCAGTGGTGGTTTCGCTTGGCAGCGGGCGACTTTTTCCGGTTGGCTGCGGTTGAGCCTGCGTGCTGGCGGAGGAGTCCTTTAAGGTAAAGACGGTTTGACCCACTTTAACAACCGAGCCGCTTTTGATGGATATTTCGCCCACAACCCCGTCCACATTGCAAGGGACCTCCAAGACAGCTTTGTCCGTTTCCAACTCAAGGACATTCTGCCCTTTTTTAACGGCGTCCCCGCTGTTGATCAGGATCTTGGTGACCGTGCCTTGGGTGATGTTCTCACCCAACTCAGGAAGTTTAAATTCAGCCATATATTATGTGTTCATCGGGTTGCGTTTTTGGGGATTGATCTTCAATTCTTCCCGGGCTTTGGACAATGCTTCATTGGTCATCTGTTTTTGTTCATGCAGGCTGACCAGCGTGGCCCAGACGATATGCTTGGCATCCACCTCGAAGAAATCGCGCAAGGCTTCACGGCTTTCCGAGCGTCCAAACCCGTCAGTGCCGAGCACCGTGTAAGGGCCGGGGACCCATTGGCGGATGGAATCTCCCAAGGTCTTTATATAATCGGAGGCGGATACAAAAACGCCTTTTTCATCTTTTAGAAGCTGTGTAACGTAAGGCGTGAGCTTCCTGTTGCCGTTGAGCATATTTTCGCGCGACACATGCAGGGCCTCGCGGCGCAATTCATTATAGCTCGTGGCTGACCATACGTCGGTGGATACGTTGTATTTATCTTCCAGGATCCTCTGGGCTTCCAGGACCTGGTTCATGATCGCCCCTGAGCCCAAGAGATGCGCTTTTAAAGCGGAATTTTTAGCTGATTGGCTGAAACGGTACAGCCCTTTGATGATGCCTGTTCTGACGTCTCCCGGCATGGGAGGCATGCTGTAATTCTCATTGCCGACGGACATGTAATAAAACACGCTTTCCTGTTTTTCATACATGCGTTCAATGCCGTGACGGATGATGACCGCTATCTCATAGGCAAAGGCAGGATCATAAGAGATCAGGTTAGGGACCGTTGAAGTAAGTATATGGCTATGGCCGTCCTGGTGCTGTAAGCCTTCGCCGTTGAGGGTGGTGCGGCCGGACGTGCCGCCGACAAGGAAGCCCCGGCAGCGCAAATCACCGGCAGCCCATACCAGGTCACCCACACGCTGTGGCCCGAACATGGAATAATAGGTATAGAAGGGGATCATGTTGATCTTATGGTTGGCATAGGCTGTCCCGGCGGCGATGAATGAGGAAATGGAACCCGCCTCATTAATGCCTTCTTCCAGGATCTGCCCGTCCTTGGCTTCCTTGTAATACATCAGGCTCTCCGCGTCCACGGGTTCATAGAGCTGGCCCAAGTGGGAATAAATGCCGCATTGGCGGAAAAGGCCTTCCATCCCAAAGGTACGCGCTTCGTCCGGAATGATGGGGACGATGAATTTACCGATATTTTCATCCCGAAGAAGTTTGGAAAGCACCCGCACATAGGCCATGGTTGTTGATACCGGGCGGCCCTCGGTGCCTTTATAAAATTCTGCAAAAATATCTTCAGGAGGTGTTTTAAGAGGCTGTGTCTGCGTAAAGCGAAGAGGCAAGCAGCTGCCCAGTTCTTTGCGGCGTTCACGGATATAATGCATTTCCGGGGAATCCTCCGCAGGCCGGTAGAAGGGAGCTTTGGAAACTTCCGCGTCAGAAACAGGGATGTTAAAACGCGAGCGGAATTCCTTGAGCTCCTGGTCATTGAGCTTTTTTTGCTGGTGGGTGATGTTCTTGCCTTCGCCGGATTCACCCAGGCCGTAGCCTTTGACGGTATGGGCCAAAATGACCGTCGGGGCGTCTTTGTAATCCACTGCCGCTTTGTAAGCGGCATATACTTTTTCAGGGTCATGGCCGCCGCGCTTCATGCTTGCCAGCTGTTCATCTGTCAGATGGGCCACCATCTCAAGCAGGCGCGGGTCTTTGCCGAAAAACTTTTCACGGATATAAGCACCGGAAGAAACGGAATATTTCTGGTATTCGCCGTCCACCACTTCTCCCATGCGGTGCGCCAGCAGGCCTTCAGTGTCCTTCTCTAATAAGCTGTCCCAGTCAGATCCCCAGAGGACCTTGATCACGTTCCAGCCGGCACCCCTAAAAAGGGTTTCTAATTCCTGGATGATCCTGGCGTTGCCGCGCACCGGGCCGTCCAGGCGCTGTAAATTACAATTGATGACAAAGATCAAATTATCCAATTTTTCCCGGGAGGCCATGGTCAAGGCGCCCAGGGATTCAGGCTCATCACATTCACCGTCTCCCATGAAAACCCAGACCTTATGGTCGTCCTTGGGCTTAAGTCCCCGGTCTTCCAGGTAGCGGTTAAAGCGCGCCTGGTAAATGCCCATGATCGGGCCCAGCCCCATGGAAACGGTGGGGAATTGCCAGAAGTTAGGCATCAGCCACGGATGAGGGTAGGACGATAAACCGCCGCCAGGGGCAAGTTCCCTGCGGAAATTAGACAAATTGGTCTCAGACAAACGTCCTTCTACAAAGGCACGGGCATAGATGCCGGGGGAAGCATGGCCCTGGAAATAGACCAGGTCTCCGCTTGTCTTATCCGTGCTGCCACGGAAGAAATGGTTGAAGCCGATCTCATAAAGAGTGGCTGAGGAAGCATAGGTGGAAATATGTCCGCCGATGCCGTCGGCAAGCTTATTGGCCCTGACGACCATGGCCATGGCATTCCAACGGACAATGGATTTGATACGGCGTTCCAATTCGCGGTTACCCGGGAAAGGGGTCTGCTTGTCTCTGGGAATGGTATTGATATAAGGAGTGTTATAAGTAAAAGGAAGGGTCACGCCTGACTCTTGAGCCCGGATCTGGAGCTGCTGGAGCAGGTATTGTACCCTGTCTGGTGTCCCGCTGTTTAGGACGTAATCAAGGGAAGCCAGCCAATCCTTGAGTTCAAGTTCGTCCATGGCAGCGTTTTTCTTTACATTTGCTTCATCACTCATATAAACCCCTTTATATAATGGTGCCGGAGGAGAGATTTGAACTCTCAAGGCTTTCGCCATACGCTTCTGAGACGTACGCGTATACCAATTCCGCCACCCCGGCAGATTT
>CAZFON010000040.1:0-10149 GCA_964520185.1 uncultured Planctomycetales bacterium
TGCGGTCTGGTGTTTTTGCCGTTTGATCCTGTCTTGCCCTGATAAAGAAATATTGTCCTTTTGGATAGCGCTTCTTTTTATAACCCATCCTGTACAAACCATGGCAACAGATCATATCTCCCAGCGTTATGTTGGACTGGGAGCTTTGTTTTATCTGTTGTCTTTATGTCTCTATTTCAAGGGACGTTTAGCGCATCCTGGAAGAAGGGCAGTTTTTTTTGGGGCATCCTTCCTGGCTGGCTTTTTGGGGATCTTTAGCCGGGAAACAGTAATGACCCTGCCTATTGCTATCATCCTGTGTGAACTTCAGATCTTAGGCGGTTTTAAAAACATGAAAATTGCAAGAAAGTCTTGGCTGCTTGCATTGCCGTTTATTTTTATAGCTGGCATTGTTTTAATTTTCTATCGCAGTATTTTTGTCTATTTTTTGACCAGTAAAATTTATTCCCAATCCCACCAGGGGGAGACCTTTACATCAGTTACTTATTTTCTGACCCAATTCAAGGTTATCCTGGTTTATATCCGCGTTATGTTTTGGCCTGGGGAATTGAATTTTGATTATGACATGCGGATAGCCCATCATTTTTGGGAGCCGAATGTTTTGCTTGGTATTTTATTTGTCATCTTTTTGATCGGTTATGCCATGCGTGTTAGATCCAAATATCCGCTGGTAACCTTTGGTATCTTTTGGTTTTTCATCACCCAGTCAGTTGAATCTACCATTATTCCTATTGGTTACGTTATGACAGAGTACAGGCTTTATTTACCTTTATTCGGAGTTTGCCTGTGTTTTGTGACGGTCATGAATTCACTGATCAAAGACCGGAGGGCCTTTACGATAGTGATGGGCGCCATTATCCTTGTTTTTTCTCTTTTAACGATCGAAAGGAATAAGGTCTATCGGGATGAAATAATTTTATGGACCGATACTCTCCAAAAATCACCCTATAAATCAAGGGTCTACGCAAATCTTGGCGCCTCTTATTGCCGCAGGGGGGAGTATGCCAAGGGGCTTATTTTTTTGCAAAAAGCAGTGGATTTGGATTCCAAAGCCCCGATAGCTCTTGCTAATCTGGCCCAAGTTTACACGTTAATGGGTAATTTTGATAAAGCTAGGGCTATTGATGAAGCTATATTGCATCAACACCCTGCCTGGCCTCCTCATTGGCCCCTTGCCTATAATAATTTAGGGATGATTGATCTGGCTCAGGGGCATTTAGATAAAGCCCGGGAGAATTTTCAAAAGGCCATTAGCATTAATGATTCATATAAGGAAGCCTACTTTAACCTGGCGCAGGTTTATTTGCATAAAGGCCAATTAGAGGTGGCGCAGAAAATATATGCAAAGGTGGTTTCTCAATCGCCTGACGATCCGCAGGCATTGGTCAATTTAGGCAGTTTATTTGCCGCAAGGGGGCATCTGGATCTTGCCATGGATTCTTTTAGCAAGGCAGTCAAAGCAGAATATACTTATCCTGGTGCTTATATAGAAATGGGTAGACTGCTATATCATCAACATAGATGGGATGATGCTGTTCATGTTTGGCAATTAGGGTTAAAATATACAAATGACACCAAAACTTTTGAAGACCTGATCTTCCTGGCGCAGAAGGAGAAATCTGATGGCAAATAAAAAAGGCTTTACGCTTATTGAGTTGATCATTGTTTTGGTCATTATAGGGATCGTAGTGGCCGTCGCTCTGCCAAGTATCATGACTTCCATCGAGCAAACCAAGGCTCAGACCGCTCAAAATAATTTGTTGACCATTGCAGCCGCAGAATCGAAATATTACGAGGACAATAGCAGTGTTTATTGCACCAATTCGGGTTCCAGCCCCAATTGCGGTGGCAGTTCTCAAAGCCTTTATTCGGCCTTGGGTCTTAGCATGACGCCGAATGATAATTTTACTTATCTTTGTTGGGTCTCCGGGACCTCTTATATTTGTACTGCTTCAGATACCACCTCTGGCGGCTCAGATACGTTAAAATTAAATCCAACTGCACAACTTCCCAATCATGTTGTATCTTGCATTTCTGTTGGCACTAACCTTTGTCCTGCTAATTTGCCGTCAATATGATTATATATATTTCCACTTATTTGACCTGTGCATGTAGATATGATATAAATTTAAGGAGGAGGATGTTTATGTGGGGGAAGCAGGGTTTTACCTTAATAGAGATGGTGGTGGTTTTGATCATCATTGCGATCGCCACTGTTTTTTCTCTGCCTAATTTTACGGCCCCTTCGGAGCAAGCCAGGTCTTTAAATGCCAAGAATAATCTGTTGGCCATATATACAGCTGAAAAAAGTTATTATAATAACAATAATAAATATTGTCTGGGCACTGGCGGCAGTCCTACGAATTGCGCAGACACCTTAGCTGATATTAATACCAATCTTTCATTGAATATTCAGGATGATGGCACCTATACCTATGAATGCGATTTTGGGGTTACGGTGGCTAATGTTAATTCATGCACGGCAACCAGGACAAATCCCAGCGGAGCGGTGGTGATCACACTGACGCTGGATAAGCCGGTTCAACCAAGCGGGGCCTATCTAAATCCAACTTGCACGGCGCCAAGCCATTCTAATTGGTGTCCGATTTAATGTTTATGCGGATAAAAAATTTAAATAGTTCAGGTTTTTCCTTACTGGAAATATTATTGGCGTCCATCATCTTTATTATTTCCGTAGGCGGGATATTTGTTACCATTGCTGCCGTGCGCAGGCCTGTGATGGACAGGGGAAGCTCATTGGCTGCGTCGGTCTTCGGCAAGCAGGTGCTGGAAGCTTTGCGATCCCGGGTGGATGCATCGACATATTACGGCTTATGTACCCTCAATGCGAACGGGCATTGTCCCAATTTTGATTTATTTCTGGGTATTCATGAGGTGCCTTCCAAAAATTTTCCGTCAGGTTTAAGCTGGCCGGCATCCATTTCTTATCCTAATACGTCAATCAATAATGTTGCCAACTGCTACAACATAAGCAATGGAGATACCTCCTGTCTTGTTTACACGATCAGTTGCGCAGATGGTTCTAATACCTGTAGTTCGTCTGGTTCTGACATGGCCAGGCGTATTGATTTGACCATTAATTGGCCCACGGCCACATGATATATGAAAAAAATCTTCTTTAAAAAGGCTTTCAGTTTACTTGAATTGATTATTGCTTCGGT
Organism: uncultured Planctomycetales bacterium; assembly: GCA_964520185.1. Taxonomy (GTDB): domain Bacteria; phylum Omnitrophota; class Gorgyraeia; order Zapsychrales; family Fredricksoniimonadaceae; genus JABDGZ01. The sequence continues at coordinate 3,183 of CAZFON010000040.1, forward strand.
ACTGGTCATTATCGTTATCCTGGGCATTTTTGCCATTAATTCACTGCTCAGTAACAGCAACCAGGATTACGGCCAGCGGTATTTCGTGAAATCGCAAACTCAGACAACCCTTAACCATATCCTTAACAATGCCTCTGAGGCCATTGGCAGCGGAACAAATGTCTCCTTGACTGGTGGTTCAACTGTTCCTGATCAAGGCATTGTTAAGGGGGATGATGGGACAGAGGGATGGGGGGATTCCACTTCATTCTGCATTCATCAGGACATCCCTCCCGGGCCGTATGTCAGCCCCACCACTATTGACAACGCTACTCCTAATGCCTCTCCTAGCGCTCCTCCCTATAGCAGTAATGCCACCCGTTGGTTATGTTATACATGGTATGCTGTTCCGACCTCGCCCGGCGCGGCGGACCAGATTTATTATTGCACATTCCCTTATTCAACCACAGCTCCCAACCGGGGAGCGGGCAGATGTGATACCTCAGCCGCCGGCCAGGTTTATTTGGGAACAGCATTCGCGACGGGGGTACTTACCAATCCCGTTACTTCCATTTCCTTTAATTCAACTACCGGATTTTCCATTACTCTTAAGAATTGCTTTGATAATTCCGCGTCATCTTGTGATGGCAGTGGGGATGGGATTTCATCAGACCCCGTTCATAATCCCGAAGTTAAGCTTTCCGGAAGTGTTTTCCCTGCACAGGAAGGCATGACGCAAAATTAGTGTAGTCTCAAAAGAGACATGGCTAACAAGAGGGAGGCGGGTATGAAATATCCTGCATTTTATGGCTGGATCCCGGACAGGCCTGACCATAGGGACTATCTCTACAGTGCCATTGCTCCCAAAGTCAAGTTGCCTTCCAGGGTGGATTTGCGGGTTCAGGATTCACCGATAGAGGATCAAGGTAAATTAGGCAGTTGTACCGCCAATGCCCTGGCAGGTCATTTGCAATTTCTGGAGAGGATCAACAATCAGATTTATCAGGATCTAAGCCGCCTTTTTATTTATTTCAACGAACGCGCTGTGGAAGGGACCATCAAAGTTGACTCCGGTGCCATGCTCAGGGACGGTATCAAGGTTCTGGCCAAATTCGGCGTATGCCCGGAATCCAGCTGGCCTTATGATATATCCAAATTTACCCAAAAACCAACGGGCGCTTGCTACAAGGAGGCTCTTTTATACTGCATCAGTAGCTACCACCGTCTTATCAGCCTTAATGAAATGCTCAATTGTTTGGCTGAAGGCTTTCCCTTTGTCTTTGGTTTTACCGTTTACGAAAGCTTTGAAAGTTTATACGTCGCCCGCAGTGGAAAGGTGCCTATGCCTAAGAAATCCGAGAGGGCTTTGGGGGGCCATGCGGTGATGGCTGTGGGGTATGAACAAAAAAGCAAGCGGTTAACCGTACGTAATTCATGGGGAGAAGGGTGGGGGCAAGCCGGTTATTTCACCATGCCCTATGCCTATGTTGAAATCCTGGCTGGCGATTTCTGGACCATCCGACGATGAAGCCTTCTCGACTCAACTTCTTCCTTTTATTCCTCATTGTTGTTTTCCTTGAAATTTCTTTAACATCCTATTTGATCACCCATCGCCGCATGGTGGCAGGCCATGATGGTTTTGAATGGTTTGCCGACCAATGGTTTTTTATCAATAGCAGGGTTTCCCACCATGAAATCCCCCTTTGGACCCCGTACATGGACCATGGCCAGGTGACTTCATATATCTATAACCGGTTGGGGATGTTCATGAACGTCCTGATGTTGTTCTCCGGCTGGATAAAACATGTCAATTTTTTTATACTTTTTTATGCAGGATTGTTTTTTGATAGATTTGTATTATTGGCAGGGACATGGCTTTTGGCAAAAAGATATTTTAAGAACCCAGTCACGGTCTTTTTTGTGGCAAGCACGGTGGTTGCTTCAACCGTCAGCCTTACGCAAATAACACATACCATCCTTTTGATCTACTGCCTGCCATTGACGTTGTATCTGTTACATCGTTTTTTTGACGCTTGGAAGTGGCAATGGCTTTTTCTTGCCGTATTTTTGATCTCTGTAGTCAGCGTCAACGTTTATTATTTCATTGCGCCTTTTTCCCTGGCTGTTTTTATGTATTTTGCAGTCACTTTTACTGTTGCCCCTGTCAATTTTACGGATTTAAAAATAAAAAGATCTGACCTGGCCTGGCTCATCGCGATAGGCGCCATCGTTCTTTTGATGTTAAGGGTGTTTTGTTTAGAACATGATCCTTTATGGTGTATCCATGTCCCGTATCGCGAGCCTAATGGCCATATACCTTTGGATGTTTTTTTACAGTATGGGGGAGGCGTTTATTTATTTAAGTGGTGGGAGCTTTTTTTGGGGACATCACTGGGGCGGGACAACACGCTCTACATGGGGATTTTGACCCTCCCGTTGATCTTTATTGGAGCTGCCAGCCGTAACAAGAATAAGTATCCCTTTTTAATTGGGGCCATTTTCTTTTTAATGTTTTCACTGGCCACTCCTATCGCGGTGTTGTCTTATTACGGCTGGCCCATGATGAAATTTTTCAGGCACATCGGGCTTATAACCCCTCTCATTAAGTTTTATTTATGTTTTTTGGCTGGTTTTGCTTTTGAAGAGTTCTTTTGTTTCGAAGGGGACCAGCCTTCGAAGAAAGTGTTTTATAAAGCGCTCTTTGCTAGTATTTTACTATTTTTAAACAGCCTGTTTTTATATAAGCTGGCTGTTGATGTCCCTTTGGGTGATTTTTTCATAAGCCATTTGGAGCAGGGGATAAACCTGCCTGACAATATCAGGTATTCTTTGTTGTTTTCCATGGCCTGTCTTTCAACCGGAGGGGCCTTGATCTTTGCGTTGAGGCCATTGATCAACAGAAATAAATTTTTGTTTACCGCTGTCGTCATTTTATTCCAAATCATGTCCTTGTATGGGTATGCTTATCACCAGATCCAATTGCGTACTTTTCGATTGACAGGGCAAGAATATGCCTTGATGAAGTTTCAAAAAATTCCTTTTGTTCCGCGTCGCTTGCTTTATGAGGACGCCTCCCCGAGATCAGCCTTGATCGATCGCCTGGGAGGGGTCATATACGATGAAACGTATAATTTTACTTTCAATGATGTGGTCAAGACGAGGTACAGGTCGGATATCAGCCTAAGGCCTTATGACACTTTATGTAATCTTTTTAATCATGAATTGTCACCGGCATTCCTCAAGTTGGCAGGCTCCAGCGAGGATAAGATACAGTTTTTCTATCAGGCGTATCCTTTAAAGACCCTGACTTCGGTCTTTAGGAATAAGGTTTTTTCCGGTGATATGTTATTTTATTATCCTTGGGACGGAAAGGAATTGACGGAAGGCCAATTAGAGGGCCTGGATCTGTCCCAAAACCAGCGATTGAATATACCTTACCGCATCGTTTCCTTCAGCCCCAATCAAATCACTATCGCCATTGATCATGTGCCGCAACAAGGGGTCTGGATGGAATATGCCGATACCTGGCATTCCCGATGGAAGGCCCTTCTCAACGCTAATCCACAGGAAATTTATATAGGGAATGCGGCTTATAAAGCCATTCCTTTGGAAAAAGGGAACAATGTGGTCTGTTTCCATTTTGGATCCGCCCCCTTAATGACGGTTTATTATTATTTAATGGTTGGTTCCCTTATTTGGATGGTCCTTTTGATCTGGTTGTTAATATGAAGAATTCGTTAAAGGTTTTTTTATTTCTATGGGTTTGCGGGCTATTGCTTTTTTCCAATAGCCTGAATAATAAATTTCTTATAGATGATTATTTTTTTCTGTCTAACCCTGTCTTGAGCCATACAAAATTCATCCTTTCCCAATGGGACCCTTACCAGGAACAGGCGATGGGTGTTATAGACCGTCATGAATCCTTTAATTATTACCGCCCTTTACAAAATATGGTCATGGCTTTTTGCTATCCTGTTTTTAAAAACCATTACTGGCAATACCATCTTTTAAACCTTTTTCTTGTCGTGACTGCTTCTTCCTTAATTTATCTGCTTATAGAAAAGCTTACGGGAAATTATGTCCTGGCGTTATTGACGGCTCTTTTTTACCTTATCCATCCGATCAACGGGATCATCGTCAACTATATTTCAGCTAGTGTTTTTGCTTTTCAGGTCATCTTTGTGCTCAGTGCCATTTTGTTGCTTTGGGAGGCTTTGAAAAGAAGGGATCAATTTTTATATTTGTTGAGCCTGCTGGTATCATTTCTCTCTCTGTTCTGGCATGAAAGCGGGATCATGATCGCCTTTTATATTTCCGCAGTTATCTTTTTATTTCGAAACGATCCTTTGAGACAGAAATGGCTGAATCTTTCATCTTATTTTATAGTGGTTTTTTCCTATATTTTCTTCAGGTTCCTTTTTGTCAGCGTCAATGAGTCGATCTTAAAACAGGTGACCTATCAGCATTTGAGTATCCTGGCATATGCGGCCAATTTATTCAGGGCCTTGATGTGGTATACCCAACAATTATTTTGGCCCAACGGTGTGGTTATGGCTTGGACTTCGCCTCTTTTTCATGATCACCTTCTTTGGTATGCTTCAGGTGCGGGCTTACTGGTGGTCCTTTTTTTATTTCTTTTTATCCGGCTGGCAAAAGAAAAGATCCTTCAAATGGCCTTGATCTGGATAATGGTGGGGTTTGCGCCGGTATGTGTGGCGGTATTTAGAAGGCCTGATAATGGTGTTCAGATCGAACCGCACTGGTTTGTTATTTCTTCCATAGGTTTTTTTATCTTAGCAGCTTATTTCTGCCTTACTATTTTGAATTATAGGAGGGGGGCCGGATCGGCCTTTTTATTTATTTTAGTATTTGCGTGGGGAGCGGTCTCTCATGCCAATAATCGATTATGGTTTGACCAAAAAACGTATGCCAGATATTGGATACAAAAGGTCCCTAATTTAAAATCGGCTTATTATTATTTAGCTAATGCTTATCAGCAAGAAGGATCTTTAACGGAATCGCAAAAATACTACCGGTTGGCCCTGGCAGGCTATTCGTCAGATCTGGAAATATATAACAATCTTGGTGTTATCTATCAGGCCCAAGGCCATTTGAAAGAGGCGGAATCTAATTATCAAAAGGTTTTGGCCATAGACCCTGATTTAGCGGGTACATATTATAACCTGGGTTATCTTTATTATACAAAGCAGGAGTTCAATAGAGCCCAAGAGTACTTTGATCGTGCGCTGGCACTTAATCCTCTTTTGATGGAACCAAGGAGGGGACTTGCGTATATTGCTTTAATACAGGGGGGATATCAGAAAGCCATTCATTTGTGCCTTAAGAATCTTGATATAAAAAATGATGATTTGGCTACGTTATGGTTATTGGCGGGTATTTTTATCCAAACGAAAGATTTCATTAATGTCAAAAGATATGCTTATCAGGCGATCAATATCGATCCCGCGCCTGAATCCCTGACAAGATGGGGTATCATCATGGCCCAAAATAATATTCCTGTTACGGCCCTGGATTGTTTTGAAAAGGCCATCCGTTTAAATCCGGATTATATGGACGCCTATCTGGCGGCAGGGACGCTATTTGCCAATGTAGGAAAATATGATCAAGCTGTTCATATTTGGAAGGCGGCTTCGAGTATTAATCCATCCGACCAGCGCTTCAAGAATGCTATCACAAAAATCATGACCTTGAGGTTAAAATAAAAATAATACATGAAAAATTGGTTTAAAGTCTTCTTTTTTCTCTCGGTTTGCGGGCTGTTGGTTTATTTTAACAGCCTGAACAATAAATTTTTGATAGACGATTTTTATTTTTTAAAGACTCCTGTCTTGAGTAGTGTAAAATTTTCTCTTTTTCAATGGAATCCATATGGTGATCAAGCTTTAGGCATTGTTGATAGTCATGGGGCGTCCAATTATTATCGCCCCATGCAAAATATGGTGTTAGGTTTTTGTTACGGAGCTTTTAAGAGCCATTATTGGCAGTATCATCTTTTTAACCTCTTTCTTTTTGTGGTTGCGTCTTCTTTAATTTATCTACTGGTCGAAAAACTGACCGCGGATTATGTTTTAGCTTTATTGACAAGTTTTTTTTATTTAGTCCATCCTATAAACGGGATCATCGTCAATTATATTTCTGCGAGCGTTTTCTCTTTTCAGGTCATTTTTGCGCTTGCTGCCATTTTATTGCTTTGGGAATCTTTGGAAAATAAGAATAACCGGGTATTATATTTGGTGAGTTTATTATTCTCTTTTTTTTCTTTATTTTGGCATGAAAGCGGGGTCATGATCGCCTTCTACCTTTCCGTTGTCATTTTATTGTTCCGTAAGGATTCTTTAAAACATAAGGCTGTCTATCTCTTTCCTTATTTTTTAATTGTTTTTTCGTATCTTGTTTTCAGGTTCCTTTGTCTTGGTGCCTTTAACCCTTTTCTTAAATCTGTTGTTCTTTTTCATATAACAATAGGGGGGTATCTGGCAGGACTTTTCCAAATTTTAGTCTGGTATATCAGCAAATTATTTTATCCTCGGGGTATCGTCATGGAGTGGGTTTCCCCAATTTTACATGGGTCTGTTATTTGGTATGTAATAGGTGCGAATCTGTTGTTTTTGCTTTTAATATTATTTTTTCTTAAATTTGCCAAAGAAAAAATACTTCGGATGGCGGTTATTTGGATTTTAATTGGTTTTGCCCCTGTCTGTTTGTCGGCCTTTATAAGATCTAATACCAGCGTTCAAATTGAACCGCACTGGCTGGTTATTTCATCCATTGGATTTTTTATATTAGCAGCCTATTTTTGTGTGATCATTTTGAATCGTGCAAAAATCATAGGATTGGCCGTATTGTTCATTTTAATTTTTATGTGGGGGGCGATCTCTCATGCCAATAACCGGTTATGGGTTGATCAAAAAACGTACGCTCTATACTGGCTGCAACAGATCCCTCATTTTAAATATGCATATCAATT
>CAZFON010000041.1:0-10097 GCA_964520185.1 uncultured Planctomycetales bacterium
AGGTTTAGCGACGGTCTTGATCGTATAGTTCCTCTCTTTTGCAATATCTGATAAAATTGCGGAAAAATATTCAATGAGAAAAGGTTCATCATCTGCAATAACAATGAATCTTTCTTCCTGGGTGTTGTTGACCGGTAATAATTCCTCGACCCTGGTTAAAAAAGCTCCCAATTTAAGTGGTTTCTCAAAAAAGTCTTCTATTCCCAAACCATTTTTCCATGCCGCCCTCAAATCATGATTCCCGCTCGTTGCGATAACAGGAACACCCTCCAACACCTTTTGGTCTCTGAGATTTTTGATGGTCTCGATCCAATTGATCGTTGCCGGGAGTAAAAACTTGGTATAAACATACTCGGGAAGGCCCTTACTTTCGAAACCTTTGCGATCGGCCGACCTATTCATGCTTCCCGGATGGAGGATATCTTGGAGCATTTGGGCATAAGCCTGATAACGGGTCTTAAAATCATTGATTATATAATCTTCCGTAGTAACGCCGGGTTCAGGGCTTTCTCCCAATAAATTCCAGTTCTCGTAAGATAAAAGGGAACTCTGCATTTTGAATATTTTGTCTTCCAGGTCATAGTGCACCCTGTCCCCTATCGTCAAATCTCTATTTTGGTCCTCTACAAATGCGCCGTTGAGAAAAACCATTTTTTTCTGTTTTTCAAGGCCTGGGAGCTGAATTTCAGCGTTCCCTTGTACTTGTTCTTTGGCTGCAGCTTCTAATGCTGCCAACTTGCCGCCCTTGCCATCTGTGCCGATCAAAGATTCCAACGTTGCTTTAAATGCTGCAGGATCACCTTTATTCTGCTCAAGTTCCTTGAGGGAGGCTTCTATATTTTGTGCAGCAACTACTTTCTGGATGTTATCGGCAGCGCCTTGGAGCAAAGCAAATGTATTGTCAACGTCCTGACGCTGTGCGGGAGGCAGATTGCCTAACATGGACATGTCGCCGTACCGGATAGGTACCTTAATGGAAGGATTCGAAATCGTGATCAAGGGAACAGCCCGTTCTCTGGAACCGCGAAGGTTTGTTCTTAAAAGGTCCAGATCCGGGGATTCGCCTGATCGCGCGGATTCGATATGCTGAATAATGACAGGCCATTTAGTATCCTCAAATCTAACATCAACAGGAATAGGTCCTTGCACGACTTGAACGCTGGGGACCATGCGTTCAACACCATCCATACCGCGTTCCGCAACAAATTCCGATCTCTGGAATCCGCCGGAGAAATACTTCCTGGGGATGGCCTCATTGGTGTATTTATCCACATCATCCTTGATGTAATTAAACACGCCTTTTTTAAAGGCCTTCAAATATTGCTGGTAGATCTGTTCGTTGGCACGCGGGTCCTGGTCAACACCTTTGACCTTGGCCCTGTCGGCGTAAATTTTACCTAGAAGTGATTGCCTTAAAGCTTTTTTATACCAGGTTGCAAGGACCATGCCGCTGTACATCTGACGCAGGCTGGCGAAATTCTTGCCCTCATTGACTTCCTTTTCCAATTCAGGAAGGATGATCTCGCGGATGACCTGGGAACCCAGGGCATGGGTGTCGTTATTGGCTTGATCAGGGCTTGACGCAGGAGTGCTAATGGCCGCATGCTTTTCGAGAGAAAGGTAATCCTCTTCCAGCATCACCTTTAAATGGCTTTGAAGGATATAGGCGCTGTTGCCCCTTTCATACACCAGGGCCTGGTCAGGGACGATCCATACTTTATTAAAAGTGCTGACCGGGATATTCGTGGTGTGATATTCAGTCCAGGCGCGTTGATAAACCGTATCCCAGAATTTCTTGCCTAAACCACCTTCAGGATAGATCATGCTTGAGGTGATCTGCTTAAGCAGATAGTCCTGGCTCAGAAGATCACGGCCCATTTCAGTTGTGCCGAAATCATCTTTAATGATACGGTTTTTTTCATAAGGCGAAAGGTTGACCCATTGGTCTTCATCAGGAATGGTCAGGGAAGCCAGGAAATATTTGACTAGTTTTTTATACTCGTCTTTCTTCTGTTCGTCACCCAAAGGGGTGTCGCCTTTAAAGATCAAAAAGTCAAACTGCAATGAATTCTCAGGATGGATGGTTATCCCCATCAGATGGGCAGGCGTAAACTCAGGGCTTAAATGGACCATTACCCCGGGTTTTGGCAGCTGAGGCACAAGCGGCGTTAAGACCTGGGCATAGGCAGGGCTTTTCACCGAAGTCATAAAAAAGGCTGTCAGCACGGCCAAAGAAATAGCCTTACGGATGCTCTTTATCATAGATTTGTTAGGATATGGGGTCATTTCTTCCTCTATATAGATACTACTATAAAGAGTGACATATAATAGAGGAGTTGTCAAGGTAACGGGGTGATTAAAAAAGGTGACAAAAAAAGGTGACAGGTACATTATTGTATTAAAATCAATAATGTACCTGTCACCTTTTTTTATTTTAGGAGTTTTTTGACAAGTTTGAGGGATGTTTCATCGATTTGGGTAAAATATACAGCAAATCCCTCACCAGGAACTATGCGGGAAATACGGGCTGTGGCCACTATCTGCTCATCGGTATCTGTTGCGGAACACTGAATGGTAACACCGATCTGATCATTGACGTTCAAATAAATATTGTTTCTTATCGTAATAAAAGCACTGCTCAAGGAAATGTCCCTTAGCAGCCCCTTAACTGTCAACTGTGAGCCCACACTAACAGTAGCAGGTAACTCCACTGCCACGCGCTGTTGACTGCGTTTATCCGGACTTCCCATCTGAGCTGCCATTTAAACTCCCCTTCTTTAGCGGGCGTAATCGTCCTGGATCCTGATAATGTCATTTTCAGTCAGGACTTTTCCAGTGGCAACTTCGATCATAACTAACTTCTTTTTACCCCTGTTCCCTATCCGATGGACAGCGCCACGCGGTACATCAACTACAACACCCGGCTTAACAGGGATCTTGTTACCGTTAACAATGGCCAGGCCGCAGCCTGCCACCACGATCCATTTTTCAGACCGGTATTTGTGCTTTTGAAGGCTTAACCTGCTGTTGGGATTGACTTCGATCCGTTTGACCCAAACACCCGGCTCCTGATGGAATTTATAATATTGGCCCCAGGGCCTTTTAGATCTTTCGCTGACAATTCTCATAATGTTATTTTAAGAAAAACTTGATGATCTGGCCAGACAAATGAGCTAAATCTTTTGATGAATGTTTGGTCGAGACAAAAAACGCCTCCAGGTCAGCCGGGGGCAGATAGATCCCCTGACGCAGTAAATGTGCAAATAAGGCCGCATAAAGCTTATCCGACGAGGCGGCCTTGGCATCTACATAATTATGAACAGGCTCCTGACGGAAACGGAAACTGATCATGCTTTTGTAATTAACCAGGTGCGCTGGCGCCTGGGCCTCCATTAAAAGAGCGTTCGTCTTGGCGACAAAATCATCACAACTATTGTTCAAGTTTTTATAGGACTTGGCATCAAGGTTCTTTAAAGTGGCAAGCCCTGCCTGCATGACGATAGGGTTGCCTGAAAAGGTGCCTGCCTGGTACACGCCGCCCAATGGCGCCAAATGTTTCATGATGTCTTTTCGACCGCCATATGCGCCAACAGGAAATCCCCCGCCGATGATCTTTCCGAGGCAGGTCATGTCAGGCGTAATACCCAAATCACTCTGGGCACAGCCCAAGTTCGTACGGAAACCGCTCATGACTTCATCAAAAATAAGTACGATATTATATTTTCTGGTCAAGACGCGAAGGACTTTAAGAAAATCTTTGTTGGGATTAATAATGCCCATGTTGCCGGGGACCGGCTCCAAAATAATGCAGGCCAGCTGGTCATGATGACGCTCGATAGTATTGGTCAAGGCGGAAATATCGTTGAACGGCAGGCTCAAAGTATCTTGCACATAAGAATTTGAGATCCCCTGACTCGATGAGGCCGCCAAAAACGACACCCCTGAGCCGGCCATGGCCAAAAGTCCATCGCTGTGGCCATGATAACAGCCGTCAAATTTGATGATCTTAGGACGTTTGGTGAAACCGCGGGCCAGACGGATGGCGCTCATCGTGGCCTCTGTACCGGAATTGACAAAACGCACCATATCTGTCGACGGCACATGCTTGACGATAAATTGGGCGATCTCGATCTCAGGCTTAGTGGTTGTTCCGAAGCTAACGCCTTTTTTAATGGCTTGTTGCACGGCCCTGACCACGTCCGGATGGCTGTGGCCTAAGATCAGCGCGCCCCAGGAAAGGCAATAGTCCGTGTAGGAACGGCCCTGGATATCAAAAAGCTTGGGGCCGCGGCCATGGTCCATCAGCAATGGATGGCCGCCCACGGCCTTAAAAGACCGTACCGGGCTGTTAACACCGCCCACCATGACCTTCGAAGCTTGTGTAAATAAATTTAACGCAGCCATTTGAGGGCATCATGCGCGTGGTAGGAAATGATAATGTCCGCACCGGCGCGCTTGATGGAAGTTAAGGTTTCCAAAACAATAGATCTCTCGTCGATCCAGCCCTTGGCCGCAGCAGCCTTGACCATGCTGTATTCACCGCTGACATTGTAACCGACGATCGGTACATTCAATTGACACCTTAAAAGGGCCACAATATCCAGATAGGCCAACACCGGCTTGACCATGACCATGTCCGCGCCCTCCTGAATATCTTTTTCAGCTTCTTTTAGGGCTTCGCGGCTGTTGGCCGGGTCCATCTGATAAGTTTTGCGGTCTCCGAAGCCCGGCGCTGAATGTGCCGCTTCACGGAAAGGACCGTAATAAGCGGAAGAATATTTGACGGCGTAAGACAATATCCCAACGTCTTCCAAATGCTCTTTGTTTAAAGCCTGCCTGATGGCAGCTACGCGAAAGTCCATCATGTCCGACGGAGCGACCAGATCAGCCCCGGCTTGGGCATGGCTCAGGGCCATTTTAGCAAGCACCGGAAGGGTCTTATCATTATTGATCTTTCCCCCTTCAACGATGCCGCAATGGCCATGGCTCATATACGCGCATAAACATACGTCTGTTACGACCAGAAAATTTGGAAAAGATCTTTTAATGGCCTTAATGGCCTTGATGACAGGACTGCCCGACGCATAAGCGAATTTGCCGCTATTATCCTTCTGATGCGAGACTCCGAAGAGGATCCCTGCCTGGCCACCTAAACGGACATAGTTTTCGATTTCCTTGAGCAAAAGATCAACGGAATAACGGAATATTCCGGGCATGCTGGGAATCGCTTCTTTTTTATTCCTGCCGTCAACGACGAAAAAAGGCTGCAGAAGATCATGGGGCGTCAGGCTCGTTTCGCGGACCATGTTCCTGATGGCTGAAGTCGCTCTTAATCTACGATAACGATGTGGCATGCTTATACCCTGCTTCCTCAAGTTTTTTTAAAGTGACCGGGCCCTTAACTATGATCTGCCAAGAAGCTGGTATTGTACCATAATCCGCTAAAAAATTCCTGACTGTTGAAGGACTTGTAAAAATAACGCCGTCAATGGGCATTGAGGGCAAAGGCCGCTTGGCAGGCTTGGTATTTTCGTAGATGGTGATCTCTTTGACCTGCGCTCCCAAGGCCAGTAAAGATTCCTTTAAAAATGGGTTCGGCAAAGATGAACGCGGGAACAAGATCTTTTTGTCCTTCAGTTCCAATTGTTGGATCATGGCTTGTAAAAGACCCTCAGCCGTCTCCTCTTTGGAGATGATCGCGGGTTGAATGTTATATTCCTGCAAAGCCTTTTGAGTGCGAATACCGATAACGGCGAAGATCTTATTCTTTAGATCGACATTACTTTTAACGGAAAGAAGTTGTTTCAGGAAGTGATCACCCGCATACCAGCTGGTGCATACAATGATATCAGCATCTTCAAATGACCGTATCAATTCACTTTTCTGAACTTCACTTAAAATGACCGGCGAGATCTCGATCATGGGCCAGGAAATGATCCTGCCTAAGCTGCTGTAGAGATCAGGATGTGTTCCGCAATGCAAAAATGTTTTTTTAACGGCAGGCCTGTAAAAATCAATGATCTTACCAGCTACGATCAGCGCCGGAGGTTTGATGTCATAAGTACGGACCAGATCCTCGATCGTGGACAAAGTGCCCTGGACTATCTGTTCCTGAAGTTTAGTGCCATTGGCAATGACCATGATGGGCGTTGTTTGCGGACGTCCAGATCCTAATAAAGACCTGACTATCGCATTTAATTTGGTCAGGCCCATAAAAAATACAAGGGTATCTGCCTGAGGGACCTTGATCTGTTTTGGCGCGGTCTTGTCTTCGTCCTCCTCATGACCGCTGAGAAATGCTACGGACGACGAGATCCTTCTCGCTGTTAAAGGGATGCCTAAGGAAGAAAGTATGCCTGTTGCCGAGCTGATGCCGGGAATTACCGAAACCGCGATATGATAAGAACGCAGGTACTGGATCTCATCAGCCCCTCGTCCGAAAATCAAAGGATCACCGCCTTTGAGGCGCACAACATTTTTGCCGGCAAAAGCTTTTGCTTTAAGCATACGTGAAAGCTCATCTTGAGAAAGCGAATGGTCCCCTTTGCGCTTGCCTACGTAAATATGTTCTGCTTGAGGCGCATATTTTAGAAGACGGGCATCAACCAGGTAATCATAAAAAACACAATCTGCCGCCTCCAGGGCCTTTATCGCTTTAAGCGTGATCAATTCGGGGTCCCCTGGCCCGGCACCGACCAGCAAAACCTTGCCGTAATCACGACGGACGTCGATAACGCTGAATAGATCCTCCAAGGCCCGGTCATGGCAGCGCCCCACGATAGCCAACTGACCTTGCAACGGCATGCCTTCCCAGGAAAATATGTCCTTGATCTCATCTTCCATCCCCAAACGTTTAAGAGCACAGGCAGCGACCACAACGCCATCTACTTTGGATTCTTTGACTAATTGTAAACGCTCGTTAATGGTGCCCCGGATATTGACGATAACAGCATCAGGACGCATTTGAAGGATTTGATGCTGGCGTAGCAGGCTGCTCGTGCCGATCTTGGGAGCCGGTGGTAGATCCTTCCAATGACAACGGCCTACCCAAGCGTCCTTATCGGTTAAACCTTTGGTCAGGGCAAAGATCTTCAAGTCTTCGTGCATATGTTGCGGCAGGTCCTTGGCGCTGTGGACAGCAACATCGGCTTTGCCTTCAAGAAGAGCCTGATCGATGGCGTCGGTAAAAAAATTATCACGGCTCTGCGTCAAAGGCGTTGTCTTGTCCTTATCGCCGGTGGTATCAAATTTAAGAATTTCAACTTCGGGTATCCGGCCAAGGGCTTTTAATTCCTGGATAACCTCATCGATTTGGGCCAAGGCCAACGGGCTTGAGCGAGTGGCAATTTTAACGAATGATTTCATGAAAGGTTATTATACTGAAAAAAGGTGACAGGTACATTTAAAAAAAGGTGACAGGTACATTTTTCCAATAAATCTTAGTAGAAAAATGTACCTGTCACCTTTTTTGGATGAAATCCTTATTTTACCAATACATACTGATCGACGACATATCTGGAAAAAGGAAAGGAACATGTAAAGGCTGGCGAGACGGCATTAAGCACATGGATGCTCTTATCATCGCCTTCAACCACAAAATCTTGTACAAGGCTTAACGTTTCTTTGTCCAAAAGCTGGGCTCTAATACCCGGCTTGGTCCACTCGGTAAATCCTTTAGGGTCAATATGCTTGACCATGGCCTGCGCCAGGGAAATAAAATATTTTCGGTTATATTTACGCATTTCCTCATGCGCCAGGGAACGGAAATTAAAAGCATTGGTCATATATAATTTAGCTTCAAAACCCAAAACTTCCGCCATTTCATCCAATGAAAAACCATGTCTGGAATCATAATTTTCCCGCCACAAAGCCGGGATGGCTGTAGGGCCGATCTTGATCTCGCCAGCTACAGTCTTCGTAAAATGAACGCCCAGGAAGGGATTTTTCAAATTAGGCACGGGATAAATATTAACTTTAATATCCGTCTTATTCTTGGTGTATTTCAAATAAAGCCCTTTAAAAGGGATCATGGTGTATTTCAAGCCAAAGCCAAAATCCTGGGCCACGCGGTCCGCGTAAAGACCGGCGCAATTAATGATCTTATGGGCCTCAAAATCGCCCTGATTTGTCTGTACAACATTCCCGGAGCGGCCTAAATATTTCGTATTATAAGAAAATTCCACACCTATTTTTAACAAGTCACCTTTGATACTGGCGCATACCTGCTTGGGATCAATACTGGCTGTGTCCGGCGCATATAAAGCGCGTCTGAAGGTCTGGACATTAGGATCAATATCAAAAGCCTCACCCTCATCAACAAGTCTGACGTTGGAACCATTTTTCTGGCCGCGACGCAAAAGTTCGTGAAGCTGTTGTAGTTCATGCTCATTTTGGGCCACCACCAATTTACCGCATTCATTGATGGCAAGTCCCTTTGCCTTGACATAAGCTTTCATGGCCTTGCTTCCTTCGACGGTAAACTTGGCTTTAAGACTGTCGGCCGTATAATAAAAGCCTGAATGCAGAACGCCGCTGTTACGGCCCGAGGCATGTCTGGCCTCAGCTGGTTCCTTATCAAGGACCAGAAGACTGGCATCGGGCTTGCGTTCCTTGAGGGCGCAGGCCGTGGTCAGACCGATAATGCCTGAACCTATAATGATAAAATCATATTTTTTCATAAAATGGTCGCGGATTTGTTAAAATAAAACAGAATTATATCATCAACCCAAGGAGATAGGTATGAATAAAATAACTTCCTTATTGCTCCTAATCATCACGGCCCTAAGCCTCATGCTCTTTACCACCATGCAAAGTAAGGCAGATGCCGGCAAAGGCTTTTCAGGAGTCATGCCTTTTATCAGCGGCTCCGATCGCCTAGGATTTTTCAATCAAAATAACGGCCGCATCTATATTTATGATGCCCATTTCAGCCAATGCCTTTATATAGGGCAAATTTCCGAGCTGGGAGCGCCCATTCAATCCATCAGCGCCTATACCTCAACTTCAGGAACGCCGAACCCATGAGTGCCCACAATCATCCCTATGCCATGAAGGTCAAGCCAGGCCGTTATGTCTGGTGCAGCTGCGGGCTGTCCCAAAAACAACCTTTTTGCGATGGCTCCCACGGCCCTACGGGCATGCGTCCTATGTTTGTGGAGATTACGGAAGAAAAAGATGTCTTCTGGTGCGGCTGTAAGACATCGGCCAACAAGCCCTTCTGCGACGGGTCACATAATAAAATAAAATAAAATAAAAAAAGGTGACAGGTACATTTTTCTAGAAAAATGTACCTGTCACCTTTTTTTAAAAGCTGCCGGACAAGGCCGTGATGATCCTCTCCAGGCTTTCTAACATTTCCGGAGCTTGGGTATTCAATCGGCTGGACTCACGGCGAGTAGATATATTCAGCACCCCCATGACATCTTTATTATCATTAAGGATAGGCACCACCAAGGAAGATTTTAATTCAGGTTTTTTGAGCAGGTGACGGATCCTGTTATTTAAATCACCGTCGTTAATGACAAAAGGCTTTTTTTCCTGCGCCGCCAATCCTGCGATCCCGTCCCCTATTTTAACAGAAATATTTTTAATTTTCTCGATGTCAATGCCTCTGAACACCAGCATCTTAAGCTCACTGCTAGTCTGATTTAACAACATCACCGAGCCATATTCAGCCTGGGTCAGGGCCATGGAAAGGTCCAGCAGATTGATAAAGATCAGATCCATGGGCTTTGGTTTTTGGGTGGCATTCATCTTCAAGGCATATTTGGAAAGATCAAAAAGAAGATCAAGTGTCGATTTAAGGCTGTTAAATGAAAGCACGCGGATCTCGTTTAAATACTCCAAAAGATCGGCAAAATTCATATTTAGATCCGGATCCATGGCGTGCCTACGGTATGCTTCCTGATCAAGAGCTTTATTAAGGATAACAGGCCCTACAATGAGATAACCAATGGGAGCAAAACTTTGTATGGCAATGGGAATGGCAAAGCACTGGAATCCAAACATATCAATGGCTTTTAAATACGGCCCTTCCGCCTCAAATTTCGAAAGGAATTCCGGCCTTCCCAGATATTGCAGGATACCCCACTGGCTTG
>CAZFON010000042.1:0-10079 GCA_964520185.1 uncultured Planctomycetales bacterium
TTTTCCGTATTTGGTAGATGAGACCCAGCAGGTGGCTGACAGCTTCCGGGCCCAATGCACGCCTGACATTTATTTGTTCGATAAAAATAAGGCCCTGGTCTACCACGGCCGCATTGATGATAATTGGAAAGATGAGGATGCCGTCACCCGTGAAGAATTAAAAGAAGCCATGAACAATATGGCTGCCGGCCGCCCTGTTGATCCAAAGCAGATACCGTCCATGGGTTGTTCTATTAAATGGCAGTCTTAATCCCTTTACGACGTCGAAGCAAGTACAGCTTAAGCCTTTTGGGATGTTCCATTAAATGGAAGAGCTGAATCCGATGCCGCAGCCCCGCTAATGGAATTTATCAACCGCATAACCCAGGCAGGCCTTTTATCGCAGATCATTGAAGATCTTTTGTCGAATATCAACGGAGATTTTGACCTGGGGATCCTGTATGTTTGTCCCTGGGCGCCTTACGATCCCCAGGAATTGTATGATGCCCTCAAGGCCCGCAGCCGTATCCGCCATCTGATTTGTTGCACCTGTGCAGGCATTATCGGCTCAAGCCAGGAAATTGAAGGCCGGCCGTCAGCTTCCTTGATGCTGATGCGTTTGCCTCAAGTCAAGATCACGCCTTTTAGCCTGACCCAACCCGTCTTGGAAACTTTGAAGAGCAATGAGGATTGGTACAATTTTCTTGAAGTTTACCCTAATGAAAAGGTTTCTTTTCTTGTTTTCGCCGATCCCTTTGGCCTTGACGGCAGCGGTTTTTTAGCTGGCTTGAACCAGGCTTATCCGAAAATGCCGGTGGTCGGGGGGCTGGCCTCGGCCGCATCCAACCCTGGAGAAAATATTTTGATCCTGGATGAAGTGGTGCTTCATGAGGGGCTGGTGGGCGTCTGTCTGTCAGGCAATCTGAAGGTGGAAACCGTGGTCTCGCAAGGGTGCCGTCCTATTGGGGAAACCTATATCGTCACCAACAGCCAGCGTAATATCATTTTTGAATTGGCCGGCCGCTCTTTTTATAAAGTCCTGGAAGAAGTGTTGGCTAAGGCCACGGAATATGACCGCCATTTGGCCTCTGAAGCCATCTTTGTGGGTATTGCCATGAACGAATATAAAGATACATTCAAGCGGGGTGATTTTTTGATCCGTGGGGTCATGGGCCTTGATCCACAAAGCGGCGCCGGTGCGGTGGGCGACCATGTGCGCGTGGGCCAGACCGTGCAGTTTCATCTGCGCGATGCCAGGACGGCAGATGAGGATCTGCATGAGCTGTTAAGACAATATAAGGTCAAAAAGCAGGGCTTTGTACCTCAAGGGGCATTTGTTTTTTCATGCAACGGCCGCGGCATTAATTTATTTAAAGAGCCTGATCATGATATCAAGATCATCCAGCAGCATCTGGGACCGATGCCGGCGGCTGGATTTTTTTGTGCAGGGGAGATAGGACCGGTGGGAGGTATAAATTTCCTGCACGGTTTTACAAACAGCATGGCTTTGTTTTATCCTCAATCTTCTTAAAGAAAAGAACCGTTTCCTTTAAAGTCCCTTTGATGTTGTTTTTATGCCTGAAGTCATGGCCCTCTTCCTTTAATTCATTAACTTCGATAAGACCGCCGTTGAGTTCTTGTAAGGCTATTTGATCCAATTTTTGCTTATTATTGACATAAGCATCGTTTTGGCCAATGAATACTTTCATGGGAGGGAGCCTGAGAGGGGCATCCAAATATTTAGTGATACAACCTACCAATTCAGCCGCACCGTTGAATAGTCCGGGATATTGTTGAAGTGTTTTTTCCAGAACAAAGGCCCCGCTGCTTACGCCCACCATATAGGTATTGGATATGTTGAATCCAGGATTATTTTTAACATATTGATATAATTGGAAAATGTCCCTGGCATTGTTTTCTCTGTAGTTGACCGCAAATACCGAGAAGCCGTTCATGGCAAAATACTGGGTGTACATGTGCCAGCGAGGGGAGAATTCTTCATGGGCGCCATGGAACCAAATAATGGCTGGGTATCTTTTATTCGGCATGTAATGGTAGGGAGGAAGATAATACACGGGGAGTTGGTAATGATCGGCCGTTTTTATATCAAGGCTTTGGGGGTAGATGATATCATCCGCATGGATGTCATCTAATTTAAATAGTTTTTTAAAGGATTTTCCGTCCAATGAAAGGGAGCAAAGGGTGCATGGCGTACTTTTGTCAGAGAAGAAAAACAATAATTCCCCGGGATCTTCAATGACGCTTGGCCCGTAAATGACCCCTTGGCTTGGGCCCAAGGGATGATCTTCTCCGTTCTGAGTATTCAAAAGACGAAAAATAAAATTATCACGGTCTTTTTTGATGTAAATGATCCTGTTCTTGCCGAAGTATCTAGGAAAAAGTTTCTTATCGCCCCCCTGGGTCAGTTCTTTTGCTGTATTTTCTTTGAAAGTATATTCATAGATTTGGCTGCCTGCCCGGGCACTCTCAGTCACATATGTCAGCTTCTTTCCATCAGCGGAGAAATTCAGCATTTTTATCGATTTTTCTATGGGGGGAACGATCCTTTGGGGGATACGAGAAAGGATATTGTAGAGGCAAATACTATTGTTGTCGCAAACATAGGCTATGTCTTTAGAATTTGGGCTCCATGAAATATATTGTTTGGGATGTTTATCTGATGTTAATTGTTTTATTTTGCCATTCCTGATGAGGTACAGGTCATCCCCATCATTTTTTTTCAGGATGTAGGCTATTTCCTGGGAGTCAGGAGCGATCTCATATTCTCCGGCATCGGCATGGTCGTAATGAGTGAGCGCCTGAAGGGATTGGCTGGAGTTGTCCCAGTAGAAAATATTATAATGATAATTCCCTTGCCAGTCGGATGTGAAATAGACCTTGCTAAGATCTTTGGAGGCCCTTAATCTAAAAGGCGCATAAGATCTGAGGATGGTCAGTTGTTTGACCCTTCCGTCATCACGGTTGAATGAAAAAAGATCATATCCCCCCATGAGATTGGATGAAAAGATTATTTTTTGGGTGTTTTGAAAGTAAACCAGACTTTTGTTGAATTCGGGAACGGACCCGATCTTCTCCAGGATGTCCTGCCTTGTTTTGAGGTGCAAATTCTCTTTTAAAAGATCAATGGCGTTAAGCAGCTCGCTCCGGCCGGCCAAAAAGTCATTGATTTTAGGTAAACTTGCTTGCGTCTTAACGGAGCTGAGTTGATAATCGAATTCTTCTTCGGTCTTTTCATACTCCAGGAGCGCTTCTCTTTGGTTGCCGGAAGCCTTATAAGTATCGGCCAATATTTTACGGATCCATAGTCCCAGAAAGCCTTCATTAATATAGGATGCACAGGTTCTTTGTGCGTCCCATAACCGGTTGGATTGGAATTCCCAGGTGGCCTTGAGTTTTATGGTGGTATAGCTCAAAGGGGATAATGCTGCAGCTTTATTGACCCAATAAAGGGCTTTATCATAATTTTTAGATGTTGCCATTTCTTGCATGGCATAAGACAAATATAAATTCGTCGAGCCAGGATCATTTGTGATTTTAAGAAAAATGTCGTCAAGATTTCGGTGTTGCGAGGCGGCGGCAAAACGGTTGATCCATCGGCTAAAGAATTTATCTTCCGGGTTCCTAAATGATGCGGGGGGGTTAAGGTAATATCTCCGGGCAAGGTTTTGTACGCCTGTAAATTCTATATCTTTGAACTGAAGAATGGACTGAAAAGAGAATAACAGATTAAAGATAAGGCATAATCCCAGAAGAAAATTTTTATTTAGTTTAATTTCTCCTGTACGGTTTTGCAAAAAGCAAAATAGGATAAAGATCATGGGGAGAAAAATGTTATACATATCCTGGAAGAAGCTGATCAGAAGGATCGATAAAACAGCGCATTTCAAGAAAGTGTTTGATCGGACATTAATAGATTTGCTCGTCAATAAACCGGACAGAAAGGCTATGAACAAAATAGCGCCTATTATGCCGGTCTCGATGGCCAGCCTTAGATACACATTAACCGGATAGATGTAGCCGTTACTCACATCAAACAGCACTTTTTGACTGTACCAGGGATAGATGATCTTCCAGTGCCCTAAGCCAACACCTAAAAGGAAGTGGTCTTTGAGCAGGGCCAAGGAGTTGATCCATAATTTAAAGCGGCTATAAATGGAACCTTCATCTAGATGGATCAGGCTTTGGATGGTGTTATCCAATCCCACCTGATCGAACGCGTGCAGCCTGATGTTATAAATAAGGCCCAGGGCAACACAACCTATAATCCCCAAAGCTATTATCGTTCTTTCCCATGGGCGCTTTTTTAAGGCCAGGCCTAAATCCGACAGCAAATTGCTTTTTAAGCCAAATAGCAGCGTCAATGAGACGATCAATCCCAGCCATGCAGCCCGTGATTTCGATAAAAGTAAAAACATCAAGATCAACATCAAAATACAACAGTACATGGCCCGTTTGAAGGGTTTTTGATTTTCGTAAAGACGGTATAAGGACAGGTAAAAAGGTATCATTAAATACTCAGCGATGGGGTTATGGCGCAGGTTGTCGTATGCCGGATTATAAAAGGACACGATAGACATCACCATGGCGATCACCGTGCCGGTGGTGATCATGATCGTTATAAGAGGATCAACTTTATCTTTGGCATTAAAATCGATGATCAGAGCAACCATTAAATATAAATATATCGCCTGGATCCAACAGCTGAACTCCATAAAATAGAGGGACTTATAGGTGGCTTGAAAGAAAGAGAGGCAAAGGCCCAGCAAGAAAAGCAATAGTAAAGAGCCTTGTTTTAAATCGATGGGATAAGTTATTTCTTTTCTTCGTTCTGAAAAAACATGGATGGTCACGATCAAACTGATAATATCAAGATGCAGGGTTATGAATAATTTGACCACCTTTTCGGCATAGTCCGGGGCATCGATGAGAAAAACAATATAAAAAAGGTAGGGCAGAAAGAGCAAAGAACAAAGGGCAAGTAAGGCCAATTTCTCCAGTGGCTTTTCTGAACTAAAATTGTTTCGAGGAAGCTGTTGCATGGCGTCTAAAGGATCAATCAGGAACGATCAAGAAGATCAGAAGATATAATAAGGCCGATATTAACAAAAGAAAAGAAAACCCTTCGACCCTGCATACATAGATACTGACACAGCTGCCAATAATGCTCATGTACCCGTTCAGTCCCCATACCCATGGGATCAGGGCCTTTTCATGGCCAAAGAATTTTTTCAAACCCTGCGGGAAAAACATTCCCAAGCAGGCCCCCAGAGGGATTATCAGGGCAAAAGTTTCGACGAGTCTTATAGGGAAATTCAGATACAGAAGCGTGCCTATCTTGGGGATGAAAAGAAAGTCAAGGATCAGGATAAAACAGGTAAGTGCGGACAATCTTTTTAGATTAAGCAGGCCCTTGTCAAACAAGTGCTGGGAGATCAAGGCGCCTGTGGCCGTTGATAATAAAAGACTTAACAGGACAATGGAGAAGGAGTATATAGGATTGCCTAATAATAGGGTAAACGCGTGCATGACGGCTATTTCAGTGAAGATAAAACCAAGTCCGATAACGATAAAATAACTCAACCTGCGGAATTTATTGAGTGCGGTAGTGTTGTTTTTAATGGTTAAAGGGCCTATCAATAAATAAAGGCCCATGGTGCCCATCAGGAACATGAGAAGAATGCCTGACAATTTTAAGGGTGTATGGATGTTTTTTAACCAGCTGTAATTGATCAGGTCCCGCATAAAATTCAGCGAGAAAAAAGATCTTATTTGAAAGGCGTTGAAGATAAAAGGGGAGTCATCCCTGATGATGGTAAAATTTTGGTCATATTTTTTGTTTAAATTCTTTAGAAACATTGCGATGTTATCGGATTTTAATATGTATTCGAATATTTTAAAATCTTTATGGGTGTAATAAGGATTGTAAAGCCAGTCCAAGTCCATCTTATGCAGAAGGGGTTGCATTTTTTTTATGTCTTGCCGGGTAAAATCGGTGTTTTTTATCAATAAAGGCATAAAATTCCCAATAGCAAAGAGTTTATCCTGGCTATAGCTTTTTGCGATATTGGGACGTTTGTCCATCAGGACCATTTTTTTCGTAATATCACTGTAACCCAGGTCCTGGAAAGCGGCTTTGACTGTCGCGGCTATTTTAAGTTTATTGAAGGAAACGACGGCAATGGTCCCGTTCGGTTTGAGATGTTTTAAATAGCTTTTAAAGGCTTCTTTAGTGTACAAGTATTGCGCGGTATAGCTGTCAATACCCAAATATTGTACGGCTGTGGCGCCGGCAAAAGAGATGATGATCGAATCGAATTTTTTATCCGTTGATTCAACATAGCTCCTTGCCTCTGCAATGACCAAATGGATGTTTTTCTTTCCAAAAAAAGAAGTGAGATTGTAACCGGGGATCTCTTTTGCTTTTTGTACGATCAAAGGATTTAATTCCACTCCTGTGATATCAGCTTTGCCGCAGGAATAACTGTCTGCTAATACCATGTCGTATCCTGCTCCCGCCAGGAGCACAAGAATGTCCCTGGGCGCGGGGCTCGATAGAAAACCGATAGAAGCCGGGGAATACTTTTCAAAAAGTTTATAGGCGCAAGGATCAGCGGGATTGTAGGGGTAGACAAAGGCTCCCCCGCTGATGATGGAGAATGCATATGTATTTTCTTTGTTTTCAGGATGGTTGATTTTTAACAATGAAGTTTTCGAATAAACGTTCCAACGGTGCCATATTTCAGTGTAGGTATCTTTATTCCAGATTTGTTCCTTGAGGCTCGCCTCAAGAAAGGAGGTAAGGATATTGCATATCAAATAGACAAAACAACAAAGGGTAAAGACAATGATCTTATTCCTTAAAAAAATATTTTTGGGGCCCTCCTGGATGATGAATAGGGCAAATACAAATGAAAATAAGGCCATTAAAATGAGGACGGAGCTTAACTGTAAGAAATTTAACAGGATGATGGGGAAAAGGCAACCTAAGGAGGCTCCAGCTAGATCGAAAAAATATATCTTGGGAGCCAGGGGAACATAATATTTGTAAATTAATGCATAAAATTTTCCTGCAAAGAAAAAAATGAGACTGAAAATCAGGCCGATAAAAATGGAATTACCTATGATATTCCCTAAAGCATAGGGGCAGGTATTATCGTAAATAGGCAAATTTCTAGTTTGTTGACTATAGGTAAAATATTTGATGGCCAAAGGACAGAGCATCAGCAAAAAAGCCAGGCTTAAAATAAGGCCAAGGATTTCCTGTTGAGAGATTTTATAATCATTCTGCGGATATTTCTTTGCCACCCATATGCCTGCCATAGTTAGTCCTAAAAAGGCGAAAGATACGGCCAGAAAGGGAGAGAGGGCCGCCGTGGTAAGAAAGGTGGCTAAGAGGACTTGCAGGGCCAGGATATTAAAACTAAAGAAAAAGATACAATTATAGATTAAAAAAGGCGACATGATTTTAGTATATCAGCCCTTCATTCATTTTTAGCGTGACTTTAAATAAATTATTTGCTAGTCTTTATCCTCAATATGATTCCTTCCGGTATTTATTTAAACCGCATGTTTTCCTTTGTCCAAGAAGCCGGCGGCATCGCGCTGGATCTAATGGGTAAAAGCGATCCGGGGCTTAAAAAAGACCATTCCGTCATCACCCTTGCGGACAAGTCGATTTCCAGGCTGGCGCGCCAGCACCTCAGCGATTTTCTTCAAAGCCCTAAGCATATCCTGATCGACGAAGAAGACCCTCAGATAGCCCAGTATCTGGACCAAAAGCGCCTTGAATCAGCTTCCTTCATCTGGGCCGTGGATCCCATTGACGGTACGCGCCTGTATGCCAATCACATGCCGTTGTTCGGCATTTCCATAGGATTGATCAAAGACCTGAAGCCTTGGCTCGGAGTCGTTTATTTCCCGGCGCTCAAGGAACTTTTTTATTGTGATGGGAAAGAGGCATATTTTGTACAGGATGCCTTCAGCGCCAAGGAGAAAAAGGTCCTGATCGTCCCTCTCAATGAGGAATTATCCGGACGTTCGCTTTTCTTTTGCAATGACACTTTTTTCAATAAGTTCTATTGGAAGGACAAAGATTTTCATATCATGATCAATGCCTGTGCGGTGGTCAATCTTTGCTGGCCGGCCATCGGCCGCGGGGTGGGTTGTTTTTCGCGCTGTCATTTATGGGATTTCGCCGGCAGCTGGCCGATCATCCAGCGGGCAGGGCTTGATCTGCGCCGGATCTCCGACGGGAAGATAATGGATAAACTGGAAGCTGATCTGTTCCAACTCGAGCCCGTGTGGCACATGAACGAGTATTATTTGGTATCCAGCCAGCGCCATTATGGGGAGATCTTATCAAAAATAGAGAAACGGCGGCCTTGATTAAGGCTGATTTAAGTGCTATATATAAAGCAGGACTGACAGGACCATCCTTATGAGCAGGCCCGATGGATATTCTCCGGGGCACGCCAGACTAAAATTAAAAAGATGATCCTGTCGGTTTTTTTGTTATAATGACCGAATTATGCCCGAGCGTTTTATCCGGATTTATAAGAAATTTTATCTTGATGAAGTCAAGACCCACCTGATGACCTATGGGGCCTTGTCTGGCAGTTGCGCCCATTGCAAGAAGATGGACATTAAAATAGATGCTCTTCAATGCCCCGAATGCGGCACAGAGTTTAAATATATCGCTTTTCAGAATATCAGGGACCATATGCCCAAGATGCTTAAAGTGAGCCACGAAAGGCCTCAGATCATCTTTGTTGATTATGATGATTTCAAGCGCATCGAGGGGGAAGAAAAAGCCAAGGGCATATTAGGATGATCAATAAAACGCGCTTGATAGCTGTCCTTTCCAAATTAATAAAGATCAATTCCGTCAATCCGCCGGGCAACGAGGTGGCCGTAGCTGATTACGTGGCCCGTGACTTGAAGTCCATAGGCATGGATATCAAGGTATGCTCGTTTGCCAAAAACCGGCCGAATGTGGTGGCTACCCTGAAAGGCACTTGGCCGCGTGCCAAGGCAAGCCGGGAGGCGCTGTTGATCACCCCGCATTACGATACCGTGCCTTTTGGGGAAGGCTGGAAATTCGATCCGCTGGGAGCAGCCATTCACAAGGGCCGCATTTACGGCAGGGGTGCCAGCGATGATAAAGGCAATTGCGCCGTGGGGATGGAGGCTTTGCATAGCCTGGTAGAAGACGGCATTCGTTTGAAGAGGGACATTGTTTTTGCCGCTACCGCTGATGAGGAGACCGGAAGCAAACTGGGCATCATTCCTTTGTTGAAAAAAGGCCTCCTGCGCCCCAAGGCAGCCTTGATCGTAGATTCCGAAGAGTTTGATGCCATCATCGCGCAAAAAGGGCTTTTTCATTGCCGTGTGCAGATCTTTGGCAAAAAAGCGCATGGCGCCTATAATTGGCTGGGGGTAAATGCCATTGAGATCGCCGCAAAAGTTATTAACCGCCTTTTGAGTCACCAGTTTAAATATAAAAAGCATGCTTTGCTCGTACCACCGACGAAAAATATCGGCACCATCCGCGGCGGGGACAAGGTCAACATGGTAGCGGACTTTTGCGAGTTTTCCCTGGATATCCGTTTTATGCCTGGCATGAAGGCCGAGGGGATATTAAAGGAGATCAAAAGCATCATTGCCAAGGAGACCGGGAATTTTAAAGTGATCATTGATGATACCCAGAAGCCTTACGGCATCGATGAACGCCATGCATTTGTTAAAACCTATGTGGATACCTGTCGTAAGATGGGTTTTAAGGCAAAATTAAAAGGCAGTCAGGGGGCTACGGTCATTACTTTTTTTCAAGAGTACGGTATCCCTGCATTTTCCACGGGTTGGGGTGCTCACGGCGTCATCCATAGCAACGATGAGTACGCCGAGATCAAGACGCTGCATGGCGGTGCCAGGGTGTTGGAAGCCTTCATCAAGGAATATGATGTTTTATAGAATTTTATTGATGGTTTTTTTGTCCTTTTCATTTGCTTCGTCCTTGCGGGCTGAAACTATTTTCTTTTCCATCCGCCAGATAGGTTACGACGGCCAGGCGAGCTTGAAAT
>CAZFON010000043.1:0-10045 GCA_964520185.1 uncultured Planctomycetales bacterium
GTGAGTGACAGCCACGGGTTTCTGCTGCTCCTGAGGCATTAATTCCACCAGGTTAACTTGATTGTTGGGCAAGAGCTCAACGTTAAGCTTTAACCCGTCCACCTCAAAGGCCTCCACATGGTAAATTTTCTTGAACAAATCTTTAAAACTGACCTCTACCATTAATTTATCAAAAGCTATCATCTGCCGGTTCTGATGGTCCAAAACCTCAAAACCCTTCAAGGTAAGCTGCAGGATGAACGGATTGAATTGTACCGACTGAAGATGGACAGGATGTTTAAGATACTTTGTTCCCTGACTGGGGATGCCCCAGGTAAGGGAAAGCGGGATGATGATAAAACCTAATACCAGAATGAATAAAAATAAAAAAAGGATGCCCCTTAAAAGAAAACGTAAAACTTTATTCATCGTCCCCTCATTTCTCTATGAACAGCTCGCTCTTGTCGAAACGGACCTTCTCGAGTTTGGCATATGGGTCATCGGCAGCCCTGTATCCGACGGCGCAAAGCACCACTGATTCAAGGCCTTCCTTGGGAAGCTCCAAGATCTCGTCGAATTTTTGAGGGTCAAAGCCTTCCATAGGGCAGGCATCGATCTGGCGATAGGCGCATTCCGCCAAGAATAGCCCCAAAGCAATATAAACCTGGTTTCTCATCCACTGGGAAATATCTTGGGTCTTTCGGCCTTTGAGCAAGGAGAGCATCATTTGTTCATAGCCCGATAAGGCCTCTCTCTTTACCCCGCGGACCTTGGCTATCAGGTCAGCATAATTTTTAACATATTTCTCATCCATGTTCTTCAAGGCGCAAAAAACAATGAGGGCATCCGCGTCTGTCACCTGGGCCTGGTCCAAAGCATGGGGCCTTAATCCTTTTCTCAATGCGGGATCACGAACCACGATGAATTTCCAAGGCTGCAGGCCATAGGACGAAGGCGCAACGCGCAGGACCTCCAAAAGCCCGGTAAAGTCCTGCTTGGAGACCTTCCTGGCAGGATCAAATTTTTTAGTAGCGTAACGCCAATTCAGATGTTGATTCATGATCCCCTCAATTCAAAAAAAAGCCCTCTGGAGCCTTTCGGCCACAGAGGGCTTGAAAATACAAGAAGATACTTCTTATATTTTAACGACGTTTTGGGCTTGTTCACCCTTAGGGCCAGCGACAATCTCGAACTCAACATCTTGTCCTTCGCCTAAAGATCTGTAGCCTTCACCTTGGATGGCGCTGTGATGTACGAATACATCTTTGCCGTTCTCAGGGGTGATAAAGCCGTAACCTTTTTGGTCGTTAAACCACTTCACTTTACCTTTAACCATAAACTTGTAAAACCTCCTTTGATCAAAACTTGAGTTCTGGATGTGTTCATAAAAAAACCGCCCAGGCTTGTAAACTAACCGTGCGGTCTAAGATCACAATCCATGCATCGAACTCGGGGGTTAGTATACATGCTTTATACTATTTGTCAAATTAAATCATTGCTGCGGGTTTTCTTCGATCTCAAATTCAATACCGCCCCAATTCCCGGAAAAAAAGTTATACCCCCATGCCAGCAGTGCGCCGGTTAAAAACCCAAGACCCGCATTCACGACGGGAAAGATCAACAATGACCATGGCCCTAAACTCCATATCCCTTCATCCGGCTGGCCGCTCATTGAACCAATGGTCACGATCACTGCTAGTATAAATCCAATGGTTGAATGAAGGCAACAAAATATTTTAGCTAACGGCATCACCGCAATTTTTTTCAAACGTGCCATCCCAACATCCTTTCTAATTCAAATAACCCGCCCCTAACATGTTCTCAAGCATCTGTGGCGTGATGGGAACAATATTGGAAACCTGAGGAACAACGCCTCTGATCATGTTCCCTGTCATGGCCTTATCAATGACATCCATTCTTTGAGGGGACTCTTCCCTAACATTTAATTGCATCAGCCTGCTGTTCATGTCGATGCCGCCGTGCTTCGCAGGCACAGGGCCGACGATCATGGCCTCATCCCCGTTCTGTGCGGGCAAGGCCGGTGGCGGCCTGGGGGATGCCGTGGTGTGCACCAAATTCTCGACTACGATCTTCGAGATGTCCCACAAACGCCCCTGCAAGGTGGTCTTATCCATGGCTTCAACCATTTCTTTCTTTTCCGACAAAAACCCACCGAAAGGATCAACAAGAATGTCATACAACCGGTGGACGGCATCGCTATTATTGTCCGTGGGCGCGTATTGCGCCTGGCCGATAACGATATTATCATCGTTCTGATCCTGGACCTTACGGCTGGTGGTCAAAGCCCTGGCCCCTGTGGCCACCAAATTGGTCCCCATCTGCCCTGTCTTGGTGACCATCAATTGCCTGAAACTCATCCGGACGACTTTCAACAACTCGGGGTTGGTCGGTAAATGCCCGATCAATAAAGATCCTTTTTGCATGAACGGCCCCAGGTCAGGAAGGACTTCATCCGTCGAATCCGCACCGTAAACCCCGCCGGTGGTCATGGATTTATAGCCGCGCGACTGCGTCTTGGCGAAAAATTTAACCTGTATCTTGTTCAATTGGCCCACGCTCAAAAATGAAATATTGGGCGGTCCTCCCAGCCTGTCCCCTAACCTGCGCCAATGGAATTTGGGGACAGGAACACCTGCGATCTTATGCCATCCTGACCAATTAGTGGCAAGCCGGTACGCCCACGATAGCCCAACACCCCCCAATATCAGGGTCACAGCCCCGTCGAGCATATGGGTCGAGGTCGTATATTGAGCGCCATCGGACAAATAAACAATGCCCCCTCCGAAAAGGGCTGGAAGGACGATGACATAAGGCCAAAAAATGGCCTGTTTCACCGCCCCCTCCCAGAAATGCCGGCTCAACAAACTTCCTCTTTTACTTAACAAGGTACTGACGTCCGCTTTGACTTGTCTTCCTTTATGATCAATATGCTGGGTCACCAGGGACCTAATTTTATGCCCGAGCGCATCACGGCCGGTGATGGTTTGGGCATCTTCAAGCATGCTTTTACGGAAATTGTCCAGGGCCTGTAGGTCCTCTTGAGAAACATCTAAGCCAAAAGGTTTATCAATGGGAAAGGCCTGCTTAAAACGTTTGACCAAAAACAGCAATTTCTCCAGCTGGTTGACCATCATCAAGGTTTCCGAAGCGACCCCGGCTTCTGACCTGTATTTGCGTTTCAATAAAAACAGCCTTTTAATAAACGGCGCCTATGGCCTCAAACGCTGGCCCAAGGCGACCCCCAGTTGGGAGTCCATGTTGGCGGTAAAGGAAAAGACCCTCTTTAAACCCACAGCCCTGGCCGCGACGGTTGCCGCGATCACCGTCGGGAATGTCGAACCGCCCTTGCTGTCGACTTCCACGACCCTGGGGGAAGAAATATCAAAAGGAAGGTTTTTATAATCCAAATAATTGTTGGAAGACACGCTTTCCGTTTTGAGACCTGGGAAGAATGCCCTGTAAGCCTTGACCATCACGGAATTTAAATCATAAACATCTGCATAGCCTATCATCAAATAATCTATTTCATCTTTGGAGGAAGCCGCATGATTTTTACTGCGCTCACGGTCCCATTGTTCGTAAATTTGATTTAAATTCCCCGGCGTCAATAACGCCATCATCCCATCTCTCTTTTCCCTGATCATTTGAAGTAATTGCTCATCGAGGAGACGGGGGTCTGAAGGATGATCAATGATCTGGGGGACCAACCTGCGGATCTCCTGCCCGATGTTCCTATAGATGATCCTCATGAGAAAAGAATCCTGTTTCTGCCTTGCTCCGGCTTCCAGCCTCAAGAATTCTTCCTGGGCTTGCGAGCATTGACCTGCAGCCTGGCTGCATTGGGCCATTAATACATTCAAACGCTGGTGCAACTGCGGGAAAATGGCTTGAAATTCTACGTCGGGGATCACGCGTTCTTTCAACAGATATAAATGCGTCAACAATTCGAATTGATATTCCGCTGACTGGCGCTGAGTTGAGCCAGGGTCATCCCAGTCGGACTGGGCTTCCTTGATTTCCTCCGTTATTTTATCAAGCTCTTCCACCATCCGGCGGCGATTGTCTTTATAGATCACCAGCGGACCTACCTTGGAATTGCCTTCCTGGGGATATAGCCGTTCGTTTATCTCCTGCTTACCCACCTCCTGCTGCCGGTTAAAATTGTACAAATTAAAATGCAAGCGGCCGGTCAACGAAGAAACTTCCAAATCCGCGATCTCCCCTTCCTCGGTGGCGTCCAAATGCATCAAGGTCTCCAACACATCGCCGCCAGGGGCCGGCGCCTTAAGAGCATCTCCATCGGAGGCGTAACCATAGCTCTTTTTCTTTAAAGCCCTCTTTAATATCGATTCGATCTTCTCAAATTGTTCCCTGGTGTACTGAGGGAATGCGATCTTAAAGGGAAGGTCCAATGCTTTAAATTCCAGATTAGGCCTGAAGGTGTCGGTCAAGAATTTCCTTTCCATCAATTTTGCGGTGATGGCCTGATATTCCTCAAAATTAAATCCTTCCTTCTCAAAGTCTTCCCTGTTCACGCGGCCTCTTAAGCTGAAACCCCAGACCAGGCCCTGCTGACGGGAAACCAGGGTCACCCCATTGGGCTCTACGGATGTCCTCACAAAAAGCCCGTAGGTGCCTTTGGCATGCTCCAAAAATTCGCGGGTGGCCATCCTGCGGCCGCCGGTAAAAAATTTCTCAACCGCCACATCCACAAAATCCTCAATAAGCCCCGGGCCCTCAAGGCCGCTGAAATGCGCCAATAATATCTTAGGCAGCCTTTTTTCCGCAACGGCCCTGGTAATGGCCTCGATCAAGGCCTGCTTGAATGACTCGATGGCCTCATATTGAAAACGTAAATCGGGGTTCTGCTCAGCCATTTCTTCGGTCACCCAGAGGTCATCAAAACTTTTTTCTGATTTCTGAAGCCCCGGCCTAGAAAGAAGATAGGCGAATTTAGAAAAAACACCGCTTAAAAACTGACCGGCGGCCTCCGCATCCTTTTGGCTCATGATATCGCCCTCAATTTCGTCGACCGTTTCATGGTTGACCATGACGTGGGCAAAATGTGCTGCTGCAGCCCAATTGCCGCGGGTGAGATGAAACTGGATTTGCAAAGGCACCGGCGGGGTATCACCAGGCGGAAGCGGGCCTTTAAAATGATCCAATTTTACAAAAAGTCCCCTTATCCTGGATAGGTCTTTGATGTAATTTTCTTCCTTAATAACAAGCCTGCGTTTTATCCCCTGAGGATATGCCGCTCTCAGCAAGGCTTCATTTAAACGGTGAGTTTCTTCTTCAGAAATTTTTCCGGAATCATTTGCCTTGGCCAGCACTTCTTTGGCCTCTTGAGACAAGGCCGATATATAATCGTCCGTTTTTATCTTTCGATACAGATCTGGGATATTGATGACCTGACCAAAAGACTTGGTTAAGAGGGCATCCGAAACCTGATGGGGCCCAGCGCTGCCTGAATGTTGTTGAACGATCCTATCAATGTCCCTGTTGGCTTGCAGCTCTTGACGTAAAAAAGAAAAATTGAAATAGCGTTTCGTATATCGAGGCGCTAAGAAAAAACGGTACCAGTCATTGTCCCCGTTATGTGCAATAAAGGTTAATACCGCTTTCTTGACAGCGGCAAAACATCTCCCCCAAAAGCCCCTTGGCGCCATTTGTGATGATCCTTCAGATCGATCATCCCCGGCTTTTCCATCACTGTCTGCCATGATCACTTCCGCCTGGGTGACAAGCTCAGCCTGTGGTGAACTGTTAAATCCGCCATTGTCCAAATTCCAAACCGTTTGTGTATTGATTTCAGATGCATGGGGGTGCGAGGCATCGCGGGTAACCTCTCCGCCTGTTGCCCACCGGGTATGGAAATCAGCTTCGTCAACGATAAACCTGTTTTCAGGATAATCTGCAGGATCGATGGGACCCAAAGAACGCGACAGGGCGCCGAATACCCTTCCGACCAAATCACTGCCTCTTCCGCGTTTTGTCACCACTGCTTTCTTAATATGAAACTCTGTCCTGCCTCCCGGCGTTCTCATGACGGCGCCGCCCATGGAATGGGCGCCGCGCGAAGCTAAAACACGCATCATGTTAGCTCCCCATCCCATTAAAACATCGTCCCCTTGTTCCGCCAATTCCTTAGGCCTGCCCCATCTGGCCACGCCGGCAAGTCCGCAATTGTAGGCGCTTGCCGATGGATCCCAGATATCTTCCTTAAATGAACCTATTGTGGCGGCAATGGCGCTGACCGCCCACGGGCCTAAAAAGGGCAGCAACCACGGATGAGAAAACAAATTAAAATAATAAGCAGCCCCTGCCAAGACGCCATTAAGGCCAAGTGTTGCCAGAAAGCCTGATCTGCGAATAATTTCACGCGGCAGGCCTGTTTCATCGACCGGGATCGATGGTTTTGTTTGAGGGGACTTAAAAGGATTAAGATAGTCCAGCCATTGCCGGACCGTGAGATTGCCGCTCAAATTTTGGGGAGTAAATATTCTTGATAGCGGTGTTTTGGGATGAAAGACCGCTTTCGGCAAAAGATGTCCGACGACCTCATGGAACCAGTATTGAAGGGCAAAATTAATTCGAGTGATCCAGGGTAGCACTAACGCGCTGACCCCCAAAAGGGTCATGTTCCAGCCAAAAATACGCTGGGCCAAAAACAGGCCGCTGCCCCAGCCGCCCAAATCCAACCAGCGGTTCTTTAAGGCCTCCAATATCGGGGGAAAACCGGGGGCCCCCTTAGCCTGACCTCTTGAGGCAACCTCAAGGCCGGAAGAAAATACGCTCTCCCGCTGGTCTTTTAATTTTTCCTGAAAAGCTTTTTCCTCGTCTGTTACCGGCGCCGGCTGAAGCGGATTGATCACTAAATAACTTTCCGGATTGAACCCTTGATGGATCATCGCCGATACATGCGGCAAAGGTTCCAGGTTCTCCGGCGAAAGCGCAGGGGTGGTCAGCACTTCGGGGGCCTCAGGAATTAGTTTCTTTTGGTTATCTTTCTTGGGTCTTACCAGACGTCCGATACCAAAACCAAGGCCCAGTCCAAAACCAAAGACGCCCAACCCTAAATACCAAGGTGACATGTTGCCCAAAAACGACAGGGCCGAAGTATTTTTATCATCCGGCGGAGGCGGACTGCCGGCAGAGGGCCCCGCTGAACTTGAAGCCGTTGCAGCCGCGGCGACAAAAGGCGGCGCATTGATCATGGGCATGATCGATGCCGGAGGAGACACCGTCATAGGAGATGCTTGAATCACGGCCGATAAAGGATTGGAAACAATAACCCTCGCTGTAGAATTCGTATTCGGAGCCGGGGCCTGAACCTGAACGGGCGGAATATTGGAGACAACCGCCTGAGGAGCCAGATTTACGACAGCCGGTGGAATCGAGATGTTCATTGTCACAGGAATAGAAACTTCAAGAATATTAACCGTCACCGGCGATGGCGGCACAACACCAGAATCAACTGCCGGGGCAACCGCCTGACTGGCCAATTTTTCAGCACTCTCCTTAATGCTCATCTCCTCCATTAATTGGTTCTTCCTGGCTGCCAAATGCTTAAGGACCCCTTCGTTATAACGTATCTCTCCCTGCCGCATGGAAATCTCTCCGCCATGCATGCCGGATGAACGGTTTCTCTTGGCGAAATCGGCTTTTTCATGATCGATCTTTTGCTGCCGTTCTTTTATTTTTCCATCAAAATAATGGACCTGCCCTCTTAATTGCGCCATTTCTATAGAACTTACGGCCTGCTGGTCCAGGGTTGGGTGATCTGACGCCAACAAACTCCTGGCATAAGATTCTTCTTCCTTCAAACCATTCAGGATACGGTTAGAATCCTCAGGGTCTCCGCGAAGGTTGAATATATTAAGGATGCTTTCTTGCTTTTGGACCGCCTTTTTATAATTGTCGATCCGGGTATCAAGAATGTCGATGGCCTGCCTGGTAGCCATGTTAACTGTTATGGACACTTGGGGAGAAAAGGGCGCGGCGGCGGAAGCCATGGAAGGGGTCATCATCAGACCGCCGACCGCAAGCCCCATGGACAGGATCAACGAGCGGAAAATCCTTGGTACAATCATGGCTTGATCACGGGGAAGTTCAGGATCCAAAGGAAGAATTCTTCTGGCAGATGTCGGGACCTGATAAAAAGGATGCGTATTCAGGACCTCTGCTTTCCAAAATGGGAATTTGACAATGGCTCCGTTGCTGTTTTGGGCTGAGACATCCACCGTGGCCATGGCCAGATCAATCCCAAAGTCACCGCCCCGTGGGCTTGAAACTTCCCTGTATTCCCGGGAACGTGGGCCGCCGAAACCGGAAAAATACATCCCTCCTGACGCATATTTGCGCGCCACCGTCTGACGGGTAAAAGGATCATATTCTTCCTTAATATAGTTATAAACGCATTTCTGGTAAGCTTTTAAGTACTGCCGGTATATTTTTTCCTTTGCTTGCTTGTCAGCGATATCTACTCCAGCCACCTGGTTTTTACCGACGTACAACTTTCCAAGCAAACTGTCTTTCAAATGGCGTTTATACCAGGTCGCCAGGATCATGGCATTATAAACCTGACGGACAACGGCAAAATTCCTGCCTTCATTGATCTCTTGACGCAACTGGGGAAGGATGACATCCCGGAAAACCTGGTGATAGGCCCCTGCCTTCTGTGAAAAACTGGTGGCCCGGTCAACCGGCCCTTGATGGTACAGATGATGGACGTAAGATCTGTAATCAGCTTCCAGCATCACATCCAGTTGACTTTTGATCACAAAGGCGCCGTTACCCTGGGCATAAACATCCGCAGATTTGGGAAGGATCCATACCTTATTAAAGGTATTAATGGGGATCTCCGTCGTACCGTACAGTTGGTATGATCTCCGGTAGACATCCTGCCAGAATTTTCTACCCAGTTCATTTTCAGGATAACTTAAAGAAGCCATCATTTGCTTGAGCAAATAATCCTGTTGCAGGAGATCATTGCCCATCAAGGTCAGGCCGAAATTACCCGGCACGATGCTGTCTTTTTCAAAAGGGCTCAGATTGACCCATAGATCATCCTCAGGCACAGCCAAACAAGTCAGGAAATATTTTGTTAACCGAATGATCCCATCCTTTAAGGCCTGACCTTGCAGGCCGGAATTCCCTTTATCCACCAGGAATTCAAAACGCAGAGGATCATTCACATTGACCAGAATACCTTTTATTTGCAAAGGCTGATAAGGATCGCTGGTATTAACCATTGTTCCAGGAGTGGGTATATCAATAAAACTTTGGGCGGAAGCATCGGGAAGAGGGCCGATCGAGGTAAAAAAGAAAGTCACTAAAACCAGGCGGACTATCAATTTCTTGAGCATAGGTATCCCTAAATAAAAAAACCCAATAATATCTCTATAAAATCAGAGAAATCATTGGGCGGCATCGTCCAATACCGTTGTGCACACCTGTGTGCACCCTGTTAATAAAAAACCCAATGCCTCCACACTTCGAGTCATTGGGCCTCAACGTCCAACTTTGCTGCTATTACCCTGACATCCATGCCAGGTGTTAAGAACCGGTTAAAAACTGATTAACCGCAACCGGGTACGTCGCAAGTATAAAACATAATCCATCACTTGTCAAGCCCCCCCTATCGACGGGTAAGAAAAAATAAGTTAATTAAAGGTAGAAAGCAATTCTTTGTTGGTAGGAAATAATTGGAGCTTTTTGACCAGGGTCTGCGCGGCTTCAATGGGACTGAAGGCCGCCAGGCTGCGCCTAAGCTTCTCAACCTGCTGATATTCTTGGGGACCTAGTAACAATTCCTGCTTGCGGGTAGCGCTCTTGGAAATGTCTATGGCAGGAAAGATGCGGTGATTGGCGATCTCCCTGGAAAGCACGACTTCCATATTACCCGTGCCTTTGAATTCCTCGAAGATGACCTCATCCATGCGGCTGCCGGTCTCGATCAAAATCGTGGCTAATATGGACAAAGACCCGCCATTCTCGATCTTGCGGGCAGCGCCGAAAATACGGCGGGGCACCTCAAGGGCGC
>CAZFON010000044.1:0-9864 GCA_964520185.1 uncultured Planctomycetales bacterium
TCCTTAATATCATCACTAACAATATGAGGATGAAGGGGGCACTGAAGAATATCGAATTCAATTTAAGCAGGCGCCGCAGCGACAACAAACCGCAGGATGAAAAGAACTAAAAATACTCCTGGCACAATTCCCTGACGCTGTTAATGATCTTGTCCTTCAGACTTAACGGCGTCTTGAAGCCGATGGCATCCTGCTTTTTTTTCAAATAATGCATCCTGCCGAGACCTATACTGGCCGCATACACTGCCGAATGCTGAAGGCCGGGCGTGGACAGCCCCATGCGCACCGTGGTGTTGACACGCTCTTCGATGCGCTCCAGCACGCCTGGCAATAAAGCCCCGCCGCCCACCATCACCAGCCCCTTATTAAGGTGGTGATACAAATGCGAGCCCTTCACCACTGTTTCCAGATGGGTCAGAAAATTCTCTATCTCCCAATTGACCGCCTCAACCACGGATTGCCGACGGATAGGGATATAGCCTTTGTCGCGCTTGACCAAGATCTCACCGGTAATATCCTTGGGATCGGTTTTGCTGGCCACGGCATGGGTCTTTTTGATCTCTTCCGCCAGTTCCAAGGTAAGGCTCAGGCGCTCTGCAATGCTCTGGGTCACGAGATTGCCTCCCCAGGGGATAAATTTAATATCGCCCACGATACCGTTCTTGAAAAAAGCCACGGAGGTGATGTTGGCGCCGATATCAACCAGGGCGCAACCTGAGGCCTTGTCCGCTGCTTCAATGGCCACATCGCTGGCCGCATAGCCGCTGAAAGCCACACTGGTCACCTCAAAACCCGCCTGGTGTACGGCCTTGGTCAAGTTGCGCATGCGCACACTGTTGGCCGTCAATAATAAGAGGCTGGACTCGATCTTCCGGCCAATCAATCCCGTTGGATTGATCGAGGTGTTGATATCATCGACCTTGTACCATTGCGGAAAATCATGGATGATCTCCTCATCCAAATTAACGCCCAGAAGCTTTGCCTGATGGTCCACTTTACGCAAATCGAATTTGGAGATCACCTTGGTGCCGCTATCGATCAGGGGTATGATGGCCGAGGAACGGCGGGTGGTCAAATAGCTGCCGCTTACCCCCAGCTGCACGGCATGGACCTTGATGCCGGTCTTGTGCATCACGCCCTGCAGCGTGCGTTGGATGCAATCGGAAAGCTCAGAGATATCGCTGATCGAAGCCTCTTTCATACCTGTGGCCCGGGTCTCATAAACACCCATCAAATCCAGGTTTTGCTCATCACGGGCAGCGATGATACTGGCCTTCATGGTATGCGTTCCTAAATCAAGGCCGCAAAAATATTGCACTTGTGCCATTTTTTTGAACATATCATTCCTTGATGTCTTTGTCCTTCGTATTATCGGCGATCACCGGCTCTTTGAACCTTAAATCAATGTACTTGACCTTTTTCAAATCGACCTTGTTGGTCGCAATCAGCATCTGCAACATCTCTATCTTATCCTGCGTATCTTCCTGGTCAAGGATCACATGCATATTCTCGCCGACAGCTAAATCGACCTTGGAAAGATTAGCTGCCTGCACGGAGTGGATACGCCCTCGTCTTAACGTGGGGGACAGTTTAAAAGCATTCAGGATGTCCACGATCTTTTCCAATTGAGGGTCCTGGATAGATCTTCCCAGCGACAACCAATTGTGTTCCAGGGAGATCCCGTAGACCTGCGGCAATACGGCCGGTTGAAGAACATAATA
This sequence comes from uncultured Planctomycetales bacterium, assembly GCA_964520185.1. Classification (GTDB taxonomy): domain Bacteria; phylum Omnitrophota; class Gorgyraeia; order Zapsychrales; family Fredricksoniimonadaceae; genus JABDGZ01. The sequence goes on from CAZFON010000044.1 coordinate 1,722, forward strand.
TAAGGCGACCCCTTGTGTATCCAGGAGCAAATATTTTTTCCTGAAATAGACCTGGAACAAAGGCTCGCGCTTTTTGGCCAAAACCATGATGCGGTCAGGCAATTGCCTTACCACCTGCAGTTGCGCAATGTACGGATAACGCTGGCTGATCTGGCGGTCGAGCTTCTTGATATCAACCCTGAAGATATTGGTGCCTTTCAGGTCTTTCAAGGCGCGCAGGTCGATAAATTGGATGGACCTGTCGATGAGCACGTCCTTGACCTCAAACAGCGGCGATCTGGTCAGGAAATCAACGGCATCCACATAGCCCGTAAAAAGGACCAAGCCAAGAAATAAAAAAACTATAAGCCGGATAACCGCTATCCGGGATATGTTAACGCCTGATTTCTTTGCCATAAGCCAGATCTAAAAGTTTTTCGCACACTGCAACAAAGCTATACCCTGCCTGGGCGGCCGCCTTGGGGAAAAGGCTCGTTCCTGTAAAACCGGGGATGGTGTTGACCTCCAGGATAAATGGCCGCAGATTTTCATCAACCCGAAAATCGACCCTGGAAAACCCCACGCAGCCTAAAACATCGTTGGCGTTCAAAGCCAATTCCTTGATCCTGCGGGATAATTCCTCAGGAATTTCCGCCGGGCATACATATTGGGTGGCCCCTTTTTGATATTTGGCGGTAAAATTAAAAAAATTAGATTTAGTGCAGATCTCAACTAAAGGCAATGCCTCACGGTCAAAAATACCGGCGGTAAATTCCCTGCCCTTGATAAATTGCTCCACGATGACCTGCGGCCCATAACTCAAGGCGTCCTTAAAAGCCGGCTCCCACTCAGAAGGATGACGGACAATGTGCACACCGATGCTTGAACCCTCACAAGCAGGCTTGACGATCAATGGTGTCGATTTGATATGGGCCCAGACGGCCTTAAAATCCGCTTTTGTTCCGTTGGTGATGCAATAATGCTCCGGCACCGGCAGGCCTGCGTCTCGAAAGGCTTTTTGGGTGAGGATCTTATTAAAGGCCATCTGACTTGCCCTTACTCCCGATCCGGTGTAAGGGATATCGAGCTTCTCCAAAATGTCCTGGATAACACCATCTTCTCCCAGGCAGCCATGCAAGGCGATAAAGGCAATATCCAATGGCGCTGCCTGGATTTGCAGGTTGATCTTGGCCACATCATTTGTGGTAATATCCAAGGGAATGACCCTATAGCCTTCCCGGGAAAGCGCCTCAGCTACAGCCTGGCCGGAACGCAAGGAAATTTCCCGCTCCGAGGAATAGCCTCCCATCAACACACCTATAGTCCCAAACTTACGCGAACTTATCATACTTTCACACTCCCCGTCATTTCTAAAATTTTGACCAATTCATCCGACAACATATAAATGTCGCCTGCTCCCTGAAAAAGCACCATGTCCCCTGCCTGCACATTGCCTTGTAAATATTTGTTGATCTCTTCTTTTTTCAAAAAAATGACCCTCGGGCCCAGTGTTTGCTTTAATTTCTCAAACAAGACCTCCACCCCGATCCCTTCGCTGACCTTCTCGCTGGCTGCGTAGATGTCTGTCAATATCACTTGATCACTGAGGCTCAAATGCTCGACAAACTCGTTAAGAAGGAATTTGGTCCTGGAATACCGGTGCGGCTGGAATACCGTAATAAGACGCTTAGGGGAAAATAAACGCGCGGCATTAAGGGTGGCGGCGATCTCCGTGGGATGATGGCCATAATCGTCTATCACCATCACCTCGTTCACGCGGCCCTTTAATTGAAAACGCCGTTTGACGCCGGTAAAACTTTTGAGCGTCTTAAACATGACCTCGTAAGAGATCCCCAGCTCTAATCCCAGGCTAATACAGGCCAGGGCATTTAAAATATTATGCCTGCCAGGAACATTGAGTTCAAAATCACCCACCTTGCCCTTCTTGGTCTGGCATACAAATGAAGAATGGAATCCGTCAATGACCATATGCTCCGCGCGCACATCCATGTCATTACCGGTCCCGTACACCATCTTCCCAACCTTGGAGGTGCCGGCCAACTCAAGTAATTTCTTGTCCTCGCCGCAGATGATCAACTTTCCGCCATTTTGCGTGCAATCCATGAACTTGACAAAAGCTTGGCAAATGGCGTCCCAACTTTTATAAAAATCCACATGCTCGAAATCCATGTTGGTGATGATCGAATAATGCGGCCTGAAATATAGGAAGGTGCCGTCGCTTTCATCGACCTCAGCCACAAAATATTTACCCTTGCCCAAATTGGCATTATAGGGCGAGGTGCCGTTAATGATCCCGCCGATGGCCGTGGTGGGAGAAAGTCCGGCGTTGATCAGGAGGCTCGAGACCATGGAGGTCGTGGTTGTTTTGCCGTGCGCACCGGCGATGGTGATGGCGGTCTCCTGGTTGACCAGTTGGGCCAACACTTCGGCCCGGCGCAGCACAGGAACATTACGGCTCTGAGCTTCGATCAGTTCCGGATTATTCACACGGACAGCCGAAGAATAAACAACATAATCTGCCTTTGGAGCGACGTTAGCCGCGCAATGGCCTATATTGATAGCAGCCCCCCTGGCGTGCAGGCCCTTGCATATATCGTTGCTCTTCAAATCCGAACCGCTTACCGTATGGCCCTTGTCCAACAACAAAGAAGCCAGGGTACCCATGCCGATACCGCCGATACCGATCAAATGATAATGTTTGTTCATCCCTTATCCTTGTAAATACTGCTGCCAATACAGGCTCAGATCAGACACTGTCCTAAATTTTAAATAAACCTTATGAAGGGCCTCTTCAAAGGGAATGCCGGCCTTAATATCCTCGCAAAGCATATAAAATTCCTGTTCGCCATATTCGGTGATCAAATAATGAAAGGCGCTGGCGGATTCGGCATAAAACAAATCCACCACTTCATTATTAGAATTCTTATATAATCGCATACCTGTGAGTTGTGATAAAGGAATAAATTTATCTTTTTGAAGTGCTTCCTTCACGACCGCTTCAGCACCCAGGCGTTTGGCCTTCTCTTGATAAATGGCCACCCCTTCTTCAAACCATAAAGGGAGATCGGCTTTAAAACCAATATAGTTCCGAAAAATGATATGTCCCAGCTCATGCGGCAGGATCGTATCAAAAAAGCCGTTGGCTGAAGGCCAGGTCTTGATGGTACGGGCCAGGGAAAACGCCACTCCATGCGACCAGGCGGCCTGCCCGCCGTTCTTGACATAATCATCCCTATCGTTATAAATATAAATCTTGATCCTTCTGTCCCCTGACCAGGCGGGCGGCTTGGTAATGCCAAAATTGTCGGTCACCCGTCTTATTTCCTCCTCGGAGGTATCCATCGTGGTCTGGACAAAATCTTCAGGCACCGTGGCGCGGTAATAGATGACAAGATCCTGGCCCTTCATCTGCTGCCAGGCGTTCTGCTCCTCAACGGCAAAAGAAAAGTTATGGAACGATCCCAGGAAGATCACGATCAAAAAAGCCGTGACAGGCATGAGTTTCATAGCCCCTCCGCCACCAAGGCCAATTGCAAGGCCGCCTGAGTCTGAAAAGCCCCCTTTGTTTTCTTCAAAATATCCTCCCTTGAAAAATTTGACAATAACATACGCATCACCGCTTCTTTAAGGGAGGACCTGTTCAGGTCCTTTTGTTCGATGACAACAGCAGCACCTTTATCCGCCAAAACCGCGGCGTTGTATTTTTGATGATTGCCGGCAAACGGATAGGGCACCAACACCGCTGGCAATCCCAAAAGCCCCAGCTCACTGACGGTCGCGGCACCGGAGCGGGCAATGACAACATCCGCCGCCGCATAGGCATGGCCGATGTTATCAATGAAAGCGTAGACCTTTACCGGCAGATTAGCCTGGCTGTATCTCTTCTCATACAAGGCAAATTCGCGGGGGCCTGTCATATGAATGGCTTGCAAAGGGAAAGAAAAGGATTCCGTCATCAATTCGAAAAATATTTCATTAAGCCGCTGGCTGCCCTGGGATCCGCCGATGAGCACAATGGTCTTTTTGTTTTCCTCAAGGCCAAAAACAAGCAATCCCTCGGCCCTCGAGGGAAGGGTCTTGTCATGACAAGGACAACCGGTCCATACCACTTTGGCCGGGTTTAAATATTTGCGGCTTGCCTCGAAACTGATAGCTACTTTCCTGACGATCCTGGCAAGCAGGGCATTGGCTTTGCCTGGTATGACATTCTGTTCATGGATCAATACAGGACGGCCCATCAAGGCTCCGGCCATGACCACAGGGAAAGCCCCATAACCGCCGAAACCGATGATCTTATCCGGAGTGCATTTTCGCACAACACCGAAAGAACGGAAAATCGCCCGTGTCATGACCTTGCCAAAATCAATCCATCCTAAAAATGACCGGTCATTAAGCCCCTTGGCCGACAACTGATATACATGAAAATCCAAGCTCTTGATCTTGGCCTCAGCCGCGCCCAAAACACCGGCAAAGCTGACTTCATGTCCCCTGATCCTCAGGGCCTTGGCCGTTTCAATGGCAGGAAAAATATGTCCGCCGGTACCGCCGGTGGCAATAAGTATCTTCATCTAATAATCCTGTATTTTTGAAATATTCAAAAGCAAGGCAATGGCCGCCAGATGAAAGACCAGCGCGCTTCCGCCGTAACTGATAAACGGCAAAGGCAGGCCCTTGGTAGGAAAAGCCCCTATGCTGACCCCCACATTAACCATGGCCTGCAGTCCCAGCATCATGACAATGCCCATGCCTAAAAAATAGCCGAAAGCATGATTGGTCTGCCGCACGATGCGCGTGCCCTGCCAGATAAACAGGCCGAAAAGGATGATGATGCTGAGCGTCCCCACCAACCCCAATTCCTCACCGATGATCGAAAGGATAAAATCCGTATGCGCCGCCGGCAGGTAAAAAAGTTTTTGCTGGCTGTGGCCCAGGCCAACCCCGAAGATCCCGCCTGATCCCAAAGCGATCTGCGACTGGGTCAATTGAAAGCCGATGCCTTGAGCATCCTGCCAGGGGTCCAGAAAAGCAATGATACGTGCCATGCGGTAAGGCTCTTTAATGATCAGGTATGCCACCAAAGGTACGGCTGAACAAAAGATAACCGCCAGATGCCAAAGCCTTGCCCCACCCAGAAACAACATGGTCAAGGTCACCACTGCCACCTCAACGGTGGTCCCCAAATCCGGCTGTTTGACGGTCAGGGCGCACAAAATGCCCATGACCAGAAGCGGAGGCAAAAATCCTTTACGGAAACTTTTAATGACGTGCTGTTTACGATCCAGGAAATCCGCGGTGTAAACGATCATGGCGAGTTTGGCCAATTCCGAAGGCTGGAAGTGGAAAACGCCCAACTTAAACCAACGACGAGCACCGTAACTTTCAGAACCGATATGGGGAATAAGGACAAGGACCAAAAGTACGGCAGAAATGCCTATCAAGGTGCGTGCATGGGGCTGGAGTTGGCGGTAATCCATACGCAAAATAAACAACGATGCCATAAGTCCCAAGCCCAAAAAAAGCATATGGCGTTTGAGATAATACAGGCTGTCGCCGTAGGTTTGCATGGCATTGACGCAACTGGCGGAATAAATCATCACCATGCCCACACATAGCAGGGTGATGACCGTCATGGTTAAATTGACCCGTTCCTGGCGCATATTATTTTAAATTGTTGACGATTTCCTTAAAAACCCGTCCCCGGTGTTCATAATCCTTGAACATATCGAAACTGGCGCACATCGGCGAAAGCAGCACGCATTCGCCTGACCTCGCGATCTTGCGGGCTGTCTTCACTGCTTCGTCCAGAGAGGAGGCCGTTTCCACGGCCACCACCTCACCAAAGGTCGATTTCATGATCTCACGCGCCTGGCCGATGGCGATCATGTGTTTGACCTTCTTTGCCACCAATGATTTTAGCGGGGAATAATCCAGGTGTTTATCCAACCCTCCACAGATCATTACCATAGGCTTGGGAGTGCGCTCCAGGGCCCATCGGCCGGCTTCCACCGTCGTAGATTTTGAATCATTGATAAAATCTACACCCTCCAGATCGCGGACGAACTCAAGACGGTGCTCCACGCCTTTGAACTGCGAAAAGGTCTTCAGGCAGACATCTTCACCTATCCCCAGGGCCCGGGCGGCCTGAATGGCTGCCAAATAATTAGGATTATCCACGCCTTCCGGTTTATCAGGCGTATTGAAAAAAAGCACCTGGGCCTTCAATTTTTCTGCCAACTGCCGGCTTTCAGGCTGGGCCTGATTAAGCACCGCAAAATCTTTTGCATCCTGATTGACAAAAATTTTGGCCTTGGCTTGAAAATATTCCTCCAAATCTTTATGCCGGTCCAAATGATTCTGGCTGAAATTGGTCCATACGGCGACAAAAGGTTTAAAATGAATGGTGCTCTCCAACTGAAAAGAGCTGATTTCCAATACCACCGTATCCGTGGGTCTTAAATCCAGCACATGCTTGGAAAAGGGCTCTCCGATATTCCCGCATAAGCAGACACAACGGCCAGCGCGTTTGATGATCTCCGCGATCACCGTCGATGTAGTGGTCTTCCCATTGCTGCCTGTAACAGCCACCACCGGACAGGGGCAAAGGCGAAAAGCGAATTCCACCTCACCCATCACTTCAATGCCACGCTGCCTGGCCCACTTTACGGCCACGGCATCCGGCCGCACCCCCGGGCTTAAGACAACATAATCGCTGTCTTGAATAAAACCTTTCGAATGCCCCCCTGCTTCAACCAATAATTTTTCGCGGGAAGCGATCCCGTCAAGCTGGGCGTTGAACTCATCGCTTTTTTTATTATCTGAAATTTTGGCCACACCGCCCAGGCGCAAAACGGCATTGGCCGCCGCAACGCCACTCCTGGCCGCGCCGATAATGGTCACCTTCTTATTCTTAAGATCAAAAAACATTTAAATGCTTAACGGATCTTCAAAGTGGTGATGGTCAACATCGCCAGGATAATGGCCACGATCCAAAACCGGACGATGATCTTATTCTCGTTCCAACCGGACAATTGCAAATGATGATGGAAAGGGGACATTTTAAAGATGCGCTTGCCCGTCAGTTTAAATGAAAACACCTGCAAGATCACAGACCCTGCCTCGATCACAAAAACCCCTCCCAAGACCACCAGCCATATTTCCTTTTTGATCAATACGGCGATCATCCCCAGGCTGCCGCCCAGGGCCAGGGAACCCACGTCCCCCATAAAAACACTGGCCGGATAACAATTAAACCAAAGAAAACCAAGACTGGCCCCCACGATGGCGGAACAAAAAACGGTCAACTCCCCTGCCCCCGGCACATAAGGCACATACAGGTACTCGCTAATCTCCACGTTACCGGTCACATAACTTAATATCGCAAGCGTAAAAGCTACCATCAAGGTGCTGCCAATGGCCAGACCATCCAATCCGTCAGTCAGGTTCACCGCATTACAGGAACCCACCACCACGAGGACCACCCAAAACACAAAGAACGGCCCCAGGTTGATGAACAGGTTCTTACAAAAAGGAACATCCAAATTGGTGGTGATATTGGGATACAAATACACAAAAACACCGATGATTAAGGCAATGGCCACCTGCCAGAAAGATTTGATGCGGGCCGAGATGCCGCGGTGAGGACCGATACCTTTTAATTTCACATAATCATCCCAGCCTCCCAATACCGCAAGAGATAGGCAGACCCAGGAAGTCATCTGTACAAAAACATTGGACCAATTGCCCCACAGACCTACGGATATCAAAATACTCCCGATAATAAAAACCCCGCCCATGGTGGGAGTGCCCTCTTTTTTGACCTGGAAGGCATCCAGTCCCGGCGCATCGCGGCGCTTGGCCGTTTCGCCGAGCCGGCGGCGTTTACTTAACTTAATGAACACAGGGCCCAATATCATGCAGAGCAAAAAAGCCGTGACACCGGCGATACCGGCACGAAAAGTAATATAGTGAAAAATATTGAAATGACTGGAATTATAAAAGTATTGCGATAGATAATAGAACATGGATTTAACCCGAACCTTTAGGGGAAGCTAACAAAAATTCCGCCACCTGCTCCATCCGCATACGCCTGGAGCCCTTGATCAACACCGCATCCTTATTACGAAACACCTTCGCTAAACATTTT
>CAZFON010000045.1:0-9821 GCA_964520185.1 uncultured Planctomycetales bacterium
GTTCTGGGTAGCTAATACCAGAAAAGGATCATCTAATTTTAATGTCTGTTCGCCGATGGTGACCTGCCGCTCCTGCATGGCTTCAAGTAAGGCACTCTGCACCTTGGCCGGTGCGCGGTTGATCTCATCAGCCAGAATGATATTGGCGAAAATAGGTCCTTTTTTAACATTAAAAGAACTGTTGCGCTGGTCATAGATGAGCGTACCAGTCAGGTCTGCCGGCAGCATATCAGGTGTAAATTGCAAACGCTGGAACTTGGCCTGAATGGTAGCGGCAAGGGTCTTGACCGCTGTTGTCTTGGCCAGGCCCGGCACTCCTTCAACAAGCACATGGCCGTTACCAAGTAACCCTATCAAAAGCCGGTCTATCAGCGCCGTCTGGCCGACAATGACCTTGGATGTTTCAAAGCGTATGGCGTCAATGAGGCCTGACTCCTTCTTGACCTTGTCATTGATGACACTAACCCCTGTGCTCGTCATAAGAAGCCTCCTTGAAAAAAGTGTGTTAACGATAAACAGCGAAGAATAAATAAAGCAGTGCTTACTATTATAAAAAATCAGGCGGGTATTGCAAGGAGATTAGAATTTTTTAAGGAGACAGGCGGATTGAAAACTCCCAGAGGTGGACGAGTTTCGCAACTGGTTAAGTACTTCTGAGAGTGGCATATTATAAGCTATATAGATAATTAATTAGTTCCCGAAGTAAATTCCCAGGATCTTATTATTTGATCTGTTTGCCCCATTAAAGGTAAGCTCTGAAAATTAGGGATAGCCTTACAAATCTTATGATTCTTAAAACAACCTTTCAGCGCAGTTACATTAGGATGAAGCAAACTTTCATCCGCTGCATCAATAAAAAGATCAATCAAGTCAGATATCTCTCTGGTAATAGCTAAAGAATTCCAATCTTTCATGTCTGGCTTAACATTTCTTCTTTCATAACTTAAATGCGCCAATTCCTTATTTCGTCTCCAAAACAAAAAATCCAGCTCCTTGCGATATTTTGAATTAATATTTCGCCAATTATTCTTATCTTTAACGTAATCATTTGCTGCAGCATCTCCAGTCCTGATATCTTTATTTAACAAAAAGTTTAAAACTATTACCACATGAATTCCGAATGATTCTAGCAAAGCAAAAGCAATAACTTGATCAGTTTGTCTCAATGCCAACCTAATTGTAGTCTGGTACAACATATTAATTTCATAATTTAAATGCTCACCTGAGAAATCTCTTAATTCATCAATAGTAAGTGTGTGCATATTATAGCCGGACCGCTTCTACTTAAACCTTTATCAGTTCGCTACTTCCAGCAGATTTATCCCCACATTTTCATTTTTAGGGACACTTCTGCCATAAACCTCAGAACCTCATTAATTTATTCAGAAATGGTCCGCGTAATCATGAAATTATATTCACAATCTTCTCTAGATCTTTTATTGCGAGATCAATAAACTCCTTGGAAACTCTCTTATCAGTTTTTAATAATTCCAAAACAGTTTTAGCAGCTTGTAGCTTATTGTAGACTTCTGCTGAAACTTCAGTCAGCGAAAAATTCTGTTCTGTATACATAATTATTCCTATATTTGGGGGGGATAAGGATATGTCCACAGAAGGGGGAATGTTTATAATTCTAAGTTAAATCTAAAAAAAAGCCACTGGTTTCTCTAAAGCAGTTACAAACGATACATCATAATCATCAGATTAATAATCTACGACATCGCCAGTATTCATTTTGTAACTAGAGAAGTTTATCACTGATGACAGGCTATTATGGCCTACCTGACGAATCAAACTTCCAGTGGCTATTCTATCTAATAAATTATGTATTTTCATTTTAAAACCATAGTCTTAGGAAAGCCCCTGTTTCTCTTACAGTCACAAACGATACAATTAAAATATCAGAATTTTATTCTTCAACATCTTCCGTATTCATTTTGCAACTCAGAGAAGTTCAATTAATTTGGCAGGCTTTGAACCTATTATGAAATTCGAACTTTCAGGGGCTTTCCATTTAAATTGTGATTTATCACGCATTAATGCAAATAATGTATTATTTAATTTGTGAGAAATAACAATGACATTCTTTTTCCAATTCCTATTTTTCTCGATTTTAATCCTTTGGTAATAAGATGAAAAAAATGGCTCATGCTTTATGGCAAATATGGCTAAATTGAACAACAACGATCTCAGCATAACATTTCCTGCTCTTTTAATTCCAAACGAGCGAGACATAGAGGCAGCACCACTTTGTTGAATTTTGGGAGACATCCCAGACATAGAATATATATTTGCCGCTGATTTATATCTTCTAATATCCCCAATTAAACCTACATACATTAAAACGTGAAAATCTGACAGTCCTTTTATTTGACCCATTAGATAAATTGCCGGAGTTTTCTTGCCTAACTCAATAATTTCTTCCTCAACTCTATTCAATTCATCTTGTATTAATCTTAATAGCTTTATATCAAGTGACAATATATCTAAATGGACTCTTGCGAAACTCTCCGTAGGAAGAAGCATATTATTTAAACGCTTTCTAATTGATCCTATGTTTTTCTCTCTGCCATGATATTTTGTCGAATAATTAAATTTATCAAATAGCTCTATGTCTGATGTTTTAAGAATTTCTTGTCCTGTCATGCGATTGTTCAATAACCCCTGATGTATAAAGCTTTTATCGGGATTACTATATATTCTTTTATTTTGTTCAAACTCGCAATTTAAACCTGGATAACATCTCTTTAACCTGTCTAAAATTTGATTCTTCAACTTAACCATCATGGATATCTTTTTTTCACGCCAATATACTAAATTTCTTAATTTATAGTATAAAAGAGAATCCGGAGCAGATTTTGTAAATTCTCCCCTTATTAACAAATCCCCAATAGCACCACAATCTATATCATCTGACTTTAATCCATGAAGTGACTTTTGTTTACGATTATCCGATACGGCTTTGGGGGGAATTAGAACGGTATTCTTAAATTCTTCGTAAAGGTGAATGTAAAGATTCTCAGAATAACTTCCCGCAGATTCAATAGCAATATAAATTTCTGTAAACTTCGTTTTCTTTTTTGCTTTATTAATGTTCATAATCAATAGATCATAACCTGTTCTCAAAATATCTATTGAGAACGGCTTGCCTATTATTTCTCCCAAGAAATTAAATATAATAACTCGATGAAAATTACTAGAAGGATCGATAGCTACGCCTATTAGCTTACTCTTATCGGCATTTTCAACGAAATTCTTAAAGCGAATATTGCGGCGGTGAATGTAGCGCTTCATATTAAATATAGTCGGACCGCTTCTGCTTAAACCTTTATCAGATCGCTACTTCCGGATGATGTGTCACCGTACTTCGTGATCAAAAGCATTTTATCTACAAACTCATCTTGTCCCTGCTGATATTTTCTGGCACTGCTATAAGAAAATAAACCGGACCGCTTCTACTTAAGCCTTATTCACCAAACCGCTCTGTAATGAAGATAGAATCATCGTCAATAATACAGATGCCGCAAAGAAATAGATCCCATTCTCAGCCTTGGCTGACGCCAGTGCCCCTAGCTTAACCCATACAATCATGATTGCCGATACAAAAACATCCAGCATGGACCATTTACCAAAAATTTCCATAAAATAGATCAAACCTTTTCTTTGCTCGTCTTTTAACCTTATAAACCAAACAGCGGACAAGGATATCAGTTTTGCAATAGGAAAAATGATGGAAAAAGTAAAGATGATAACAGCTAATGCATAGTACTTCTCATGCCAGAGATTTTGTATACCAGTGATGATCGAATAGGTATTGCTGTTCCATAATTTGCGCACCGTCAGGATGGGAAGCGTTAATCCAATTAGAAGCAAAACGATAGAAAGGACAATCAAGATAACGATGTCAATTCTTTGAGGGTTACGTTCCTGTAAAGATTGCATTATTTACCTCAAAATAAAATAAGAAATAATTGGGACACATTGATTTTATGATGAATAAAAACACTGTGAGTTTATCATTTACAGTGGATTATGTAAATACCCCCCTACACAACCTCCACCGGAATAAGCCGCCACCAATAGGCCAGTTTCTTCTTACGCACCGGCTTATGTTTCTCCTTATAGTCAGCAAACTCCAGCACATAATACCAGAACTCGCTTTCTGAAAGGTCTGATTTCATGACATTGAAAAGATCGCAGGTAAGCACGATCCTCCCCGGGTCTTGAGGGATCCAATGGTCTAAAACGCAATACCACGGGCTTTTAGGATTATCAAGATCAAGCTCTATCCCTGTATAAAAGCATCTGAATCCTTTTTTGCGTATATAGGCCAGAGTGTCTTCGATAGTCTCTCGCGGCAATTGTTTGGAATGCAGGCGCGCCACGAATTTAGCACAGCGCGGGCAATAAGTCGCGTTATAGACATGAATATGTTTACCGCAAAGGCCGCAGGCGTGAGAGCGGCCAGAAGTTTTCACCTCAAAAGAAGCTTCAGAGGCAACCCCTTCATCCTCCGGCATCACATGCCCGGGCCAATAGCGAAGCTTGATCTTTCTAAACCTTGAATGATGGCGCCGGTGATTGGCCAATTGCCGGATCAAGTACCAAAACTCATCTTCCATGAGATTGGACTTCATTTCATTAAGTAAGGAAGAGGTAAGGACGATCTTATTGGCAAGGCGCGGACTCCAGTGGTCAAAAACGACATACCATGGGCTGTGGGTGTCGTCCATTTCAAGGGCCATGCCGGTGTAATAACAGACATACCCGTGTTGACGCACATAATCCCAAATTTGTTTAACGGCATAAGAAGTGAGCTTTTTGGCGGCCATGCGGATGGCAAATCTGGCGCAATGGGGACAATAGATCGTATGCGCATAGCCCCCGTAGATGGGCTTGCCGCATCTGCAGCATCTTTTGATGTGCGTAAGACTATTAATATACTCATTATATCATTCTTTCAATGATTGCAGGCCGCGTTATTTTTATCACTATTTATTTGACCAGAACCTAAGTTAATGTTAAAACTTCACTGTGTCCAATTTAAGAATATCGTCCTGTTTGGCGATAATTACCCTTTCTTTCAATCCCCTTCTTTTCGCGGATAACACTCCTGTTGCCAATAATGCTTTGGGCCAAGTCCAATTCTCCGCTTACGGTTCCACCAATAAAAGCGAAAGCGGATTATTCACAGCAGATTTCATGGTCCCACTTTGGTATTCCTCAGACAAGAACACGCTTCTGTTCTTCAATCCCAAGGACACCATGACTAGTCCTTTTGCCAATGAGATCCACCAGGGATTAGGCCTGCGCCATATTTTCGATGACTCATTCATCTTGGGGATCAACTCCTTCTTTGACCGCCGGGAAGAGTCTATTGACGGCAACAATGTGTGGAGTTCCCAGACAGGTGTTGGTTTGGAATACCTTTCTTATCCGTTGGATATACGCCTGAACTGGTACAAGCCCACCACCGGAGTAAAATCTGTTGATACCACCTACGGCTTTGGCCAAACCGGCCTTATTGTCTATGATCATAGAGTAGAGCCTTTGCAGGGCCTTGATTTTGAGGTAGGCGTCCCTGTGTTTGACAAATACACCAAGACCCGTCTTTATCTGGGCGGCTATTTTTATCAATCAAGGCTCTCGAAAGATGTCAACGGCTTCAGGGCCCGCACCGAGACCCGCCTGACAAAATGGTTGTATATGGACACAACCCTTAACTCGAATATCAATAACAGAGTTGAGTTTTACGGCGGTCTAAGAGTTGCCCTGGCCTTTGATTTGAGCAATCTCTTCAAGGAGAAAGGCAAAGCCTTTTTCTCGGCCCCCTCTGCGCCTGAGTCCCACAACACCTATCTTGAGGACAGGATTTTTGACCGGGTTGTCAGGGACATTGACATTCAAAAGGCCGGTTCAACAAGCCAGTCAAACGGGCAGTCGCTGGTCTACGTCAATAACAGCAATTCTGGGACCCAGGACGGCACCTTGCTACATCCTTATACGACCATTACCCAGGGGCTTACCGCCGCCGGAAGCTCCAAGTGGGTTTATGTCGAGGGCCAAAACGCCTCCAACTATGCCGGCAATATTTCGCTTTCAAACTCGCAGGTGCTTTGGGGAAGCGGTTATAACGGCGGGTTTAACGGCCTTCCGATTAGCGGAGTGTACCCTGTCCTCAACGGCAATAATGTAACCGGCAACGGTATTATCCTGGGAAACGCCAACACGGTCATGGGCCTGAAGATTGTAAATTTTACCAATGACGGCATTACATTCACCAACAACACCACCCTTCAAACCAGCATTATCGGCAATGTCATTAACTCAAACGGAAACGACGGCATCGATTTTAATGATAATACCGCAAACATGAGCAAGGTGATTATTGACAATAACATGATCAATAGTAATGGCAGTAACGGCATAGACCTGACCTTTAACAATGGGCAAATGACTGACTTTACCATTTCTAATAATACCGTTAACAACAACGGCAATGACGGCGTAACCATGTATGCTAACGGTTATTTTGCCGGCACCGGCATCATGACCAACTTTGACATAACCAATAACATCATTAACAATAATGCACAAAACGGCATCAACCTGACTATCAACGGTTATAACACCAGCACAGGAACAATGAGCGGCTTTAATATTTCTAACAATACTATTAACAGTAATGGCGACTACGGCATCGCCGCTTTTTATAACGGCGCCATCAGCGGACATGGAACAATGACTGACTTTACTATTTCTAATAATATGATTAATAGCAATGCCGTAGAGGGCATGGATTTTGGCTATAACGGCGCCTTTAGCGGCAACGGAACCATGACTGGCTTTACTATTTCCGGCAATACCGTTAACGGCAGTAACGGGGATGGCTTGGACCTGTCAAATAATGCGGGCACGATGGCCGCCTTTACTATTACTGGCAATACTTTTAATGGTAATAGCAATGATGGTATCGGCCTTGCAAATAATGGTTCTGGAATGAGCGACTTTACTATTTCCAATAATATCATTAATGACAATGGCAATGACGGCTTGGAACTATTCGGTAACAGCGGCACAATGACTAACTTTACAATTTCCCATAACACCACTAACGACAATACTGAGGACGGTATAAATTTACAAGATAACGCGGGGACCATGAGCGGCTTTACCGTTTCTTACAACACATCTGACAATAATCAGTTGGATGGTTTGGATATGGAAGGCAACTCAACAACAATGACTAATTTTACGATTTCTAACAATACCTTTAATAGCAACGTCAACAACGGTATGAACCTGTCCACTAATCTGGGAACAATGACAAATTTTACTATTTCTAATAATACCGCCGACAGCAATCTCTATGATGGCATAAACCTGTCTAATAACATCGTCACAATGAATCATTTTACTATTTCTAATAACACCACGAATAACAATGGTAACGATGGCATAGACCTGTTAAATAATGGATTTAGCGGGACGGGTACAATGACCCATTTTATTATTTCTAATAATACAGCCAACAGTAACGGCAATGATGGTCTGGATCTATCCGCGAACGGCTTCGACGGGAATGGAACGATGTCTGATTTCACTATTTCTAATAACACTTTTAAAAATAATCTCTACGACGGCATAGACCTGTCCTATAACGGCAATACCGGGACTGGAACAATGAGTGGATTTACCATCACCCGCAATGTCATTGGCAGCAATCACCATGGCCAGATAGACCAATCCAATAATACCGGAACAATGACTGGCTTTAACATTTTCTAAAAACATCTAAGTTGTTTAGGCTTTTACCCCGTACTCTTCATGCCTGAGGCGATGCCATTGACAGTCAAAAGCAAGATCTCATCGATCTTGAAGCGCTTGGTATCGCTCATCACTGCATGACTTATCTTGGCTTTTTCTTGCATGAACCTCACTTGAATATAATTCAAGGGATCCACGTAGGGGTTGCGGACCTGGATGGAACCTTTGAGGACCTTATGGTAATCCAGGAGATCTCTTTGCCCGGAGATCGACAAAACACATTCCACGGCCAATTGGTGCTCGGCTTCAATGGTTTCATGGATCTTCTTGCGTAGATCATCATTGGAAACAATGCTGGAATACAATTGGGCGATATACAGATCGGTCTTGGCCAGCGAAATTTGCAAATTATGGATGATAGAGGCAAAGAAAGGCCATTGCTTATACATCTGCCTTAAAACATCCAGGCCGTCGGGATTCTCATCCATATATTTTCTAAAAGCATGCCCTACCCCATACCAGGCGGAAATAATGTAACGCGACTGTACCCAGCTGAAGACCCAGGGGATGGCACGCAACTGCCCAAAAGTCTCGTTGGCAGAGCGGGCCGCAGGCCTTGAACCGATCTTGGTGATCTTTAAAATGTTAATGGGAGTTGCCTGATAATAGAAATCCAGGAATCCATCCGTCTCAAAAACAAGCTGCCGGTAGAAAATCAAGGCATCCTGGGACATTTGGGCCATCTGCACTTGCCATTCGGCCAGCTTGGGATTTCTTTTGATCTCACGGTTGGTCACTAAATTCGTCCAGGCAACGGCCGTGATCAACTGTTCGATGTTGCGTTTGGCAACCACAGGATTGGCATATTTTTGAGATATAACCTCGCCTTGCTCCGTTATTTTGATACGGCCGCCTACTGCTGAATACGGCTGGCCCAAGATTGCACGGTGCGATTCCCCGCCACCACGGTCGATGGTGCCGCCCTTACCGTGAAAAAATTTGACCTTAACCCCGTGCTTTTCCGCCGTCTTATAAAGATTTTGCTGTGCCAAATAGAGATGCCAGTTGGCAGGCAAATAACCGCCGTCCTTGCAGCTGTCCGAATAGCCCAGCATGATCTCCTGAACGTCTCCACGGGCCTTAAGATAGGAACGATATATCGGCATGGCATAAAGCTCTTCCATGACCTCGTGGCAATTTTGCAGGGACTCGATGGTTTCAAACAAAGGCACTATTCCTATGGACGCCCTTTTGACCTTTTTATGCGCCACATGGACCAAGCCTTCATTCTTGGCCAAATACAACAAGGCCAACATATCTACCGGCGCCTGTGTCATGCTGAGGATATAGGTATCGACAATATCAGCATCAAAGAATTCCTTGAGCTGGCGGAAACACTTAAACTGGCTCAAGATATCCCTGGCCTCAGGCGAACTGACCCCGGCTTTGCGGGCACCGGCGGCAGAGATCTTATTCAACAGGAATTGCGGCTCCAGCGCTTCCGGCCCTAAAAGCTCCTTGATGGTTTTATGGACCTTCTGGGCATGGTCCCTGAAATCCAGGCGCGCCAGATGAAAACGGAAAGCCTTGGCCTGCACGATAAGCCGCCTTAAGCCCCCCTCGGAGGTGGTATATCCCTGGTTCTTCTTTAGACTATCCTGGATGACCAGAAGGTCATTGATGAATTCATCCGCATTCTTGTACCTGCCTTCTTTATCCGTCAGTACATTTTCCAGCTTGCGGTACATGAACGAAAACTTTTTACGGTAAATTTCCGTAGTTTCGTAACGCTCCAGTTCGCGGGCCAGTTCCGGAAGCGCCCTTTTGTCCTGTTCCAGTGATTCCAAAAGCTTTTTGCCGATCTGGACGTACTCCGATGACTGGCTGAACTTACGGATAAAATCCTCGATGGACGATAAATAAAATTCGATGATCAGTTTTCTTTGTTTTTTGGCGGTCGTTTGGGTGATGGCTGGGGTTACGTTGGGATTGCCGTCACGGTCAGCGCCCACCCATGAGCCAAAATGAATGAAAGGATCTACCGTGACGGCAAT